>CABSYS010000216.1:0-3226 GCA_902482045.1 uncultured Collinsella sp. | reverse complement strand
CTCTACACCCGTATCGCCCACGGCACGCAACAGGTCGGCAAAGCGCGGCTTGCCAAACAGGTCGCGACCATAGGAGTTGACGTTTTGACCCAGCAGCGTGACCTCACGCACGCCCTGGCGTACTAGACCGGTTACCTCGTCGACAATCTCCTCGAAAGGACGGCTCTTTTCGCGACCGCGCACATACGGCACGATGCAATAGGTACAGAAGTTATTACAGCCCGTCATAATGGGGACCCAGGCGTGATACTGGGTTTCGCGATGCCACGGCATGCTCATCGCATCCGTGTCCTCGTGCTCATTGGTGCGAATATGGCGCTTGCCGTCCAAAAATGCCTCGGCAATGAGCTCGGCCACATGCGCGATGGAATGCGTGCCAAAGATAACATTGACGTTATCGACATTGGTGAGCAGACCCTCGCCGTCACGCTGCGCGATGCAGCCGCCCACGGCGACCACGCGCTTACCCGAGGGCGAAGGCGGGAGGCTCTTACAAGAGTTGCACTGACCGTACAGACGGGTGTCAGCGGCCTCACGAACGCAGCACGTCATGAACACGACAATGTCAGCATGCTCCGGATCGAGCGCCAATAGGCAGCCATACGAATCGAGCAGGCCACTCACGCGCTCGGAGTCGTGCTGATTCATCTGGCAGCCAAAGGTGCGGATGAAGTAGGTTTTACCGGCAAGAATGTCGCGTACGGAACCCTGGTCCATGTGTATAAGTCCTAACGAGGTGGAAAAGCGGAATCAAAGAGCGCGAGCAAAGAGTAAACAATCTATGCCACAGGCTTAACGTCGTCCATCACAACGTTATCCATAGCGGCTCGATTAATCTGATGAACGTAAATAGAAAGACGGATGGCCGTGCGCGACTCCCCGTTGATGAGGATGTCGGAGAACACCGGCGCGCAGGAAATATCAAACCCGGTCGGAATCAAAAATCCGCGTGCAATGGCCACAGCCTTAATGGCCTGATTGACGGCACCCGCGCCGACACACTGAATATTGACGGGAACACCATCTTTGACCATGCCGGCAATGGCGCCGGCAACGGACGCGGGCGATGATTTGCTTGATACCTTCAGGCAATCCATGAAGAAACTCCTGCGTTTAAAAGTACGTTTTAACTGCAATAACTGTATCGTACCGAACGGACTCGGTAAAGATGCTATTCCTCTTTGGCAAGATCGAACGTCACAGTGATGCGATCACGTGAAACACGAATCTTGGGGTCGCCGCAAAGGTTGAGATAGTACCGCGATGCAAGATCGTTAAAGTCGCGCTCCACGGCTCGCGAGAACTGCGCCATGTCGTCCTTGGCAATACGCAGCCCGCGACGATCTTTAGCAAGATCAACCGGAGCAGACGCATGTGAGGATGAATCGCGCTCGCGAAGCAGGCGTGCGGTCACACCGCGAACGGGCTTAATCTGGCCCGCCAAGATACGATGCGCCGTACGCTCGGACATCTCAAGGCCCAAACCCGAACAGATACGGATAAAGTCTTCCGCATCCGAAGCAAGACCCAGGCGATCGACCACGGGAAGTTCGGCTTCGTCGTCGATAAACAAAAGACGAGAAGCATCGAGACGGCTTGACGCCTGCGCATGCAGCGTCGCGGCGATCTCGGACGGAGACCCCAGATAGACATCACAGGCGCGCAATTCCTCGAGGGCAAACTCGCAGGCGGCGCGAATGATGTTGTGAGGGCCACGGGCGCAGACATAGTGACCGTCCTCGTCCTTCACGGCCTGAGGCCAACTGGACTGGTCGGCGCGCTCGCCAAGGCGGTCGGTAGCGACACTCACCTTAAAGACCGAGCCAAGGTCAACATCCGACGCGACAACGCGTGCCTCGTCGGTGTTCTGCTTAATCGAGAACAATGCCATGCCTCGACCGTGAACGCCCCAACGATCCATCTTCATGCTCTCGAGCTTGGAAGTAACGCGGGCATCGAAGATGCGCTCCTGCATATCCTGCGGCACGCCCGAGCCGTTATCCAGAAAGACGAGCGTACGGACGCCATCTTCCTTGGTCGTGGCGAGATAGACCTTGTCGGCGCCGGCATCACGGGCGTTGCGCAGCATTTCGATGACAATATCCTCGACATGCTGGATGTCGTGCTTTGCCTGGCGCCGCTCGGCCTCCGAAACGCGGAGGCGGACATACCCCTCGCCAAGGTTCTCCTCGACGCGAAGGTTGCCCTCCCCCGACATCGACGCGATAAATGAGATGAGCTCGTTCGCGTCGCTCATATTATTTAGCGATATCGACAGCGCGGCTCTCGCGGATCACGACGACGCGCACCTGACCGGGGTACTCCATCTCTTCCTCGATCTGATGGGCGATGTCATGAGCCAAGACCGTGGACTGAGCATCGGAAATCTTGTCCGGCTGAACCATGACGTGAACCTCGCGACCAGCCTGCATGGCATAGGTACGCTCGACGCCGTCATGGGAGTTGGCAATCTCCTCGAGCTTCTCCAGGCGCTTGATGTAGTTCTCGGCCGATTCGCGACGGGCACCGGGACGAGATGCAGAAACGGCATCGGCAGCCTGGACCAGAACATCGAGTACCGTGTTGGGGTCGACGTCGGCGTGGTGAGCCTCGATAGCGTGAACGATAACGGGCTTCTCGCCATAGCGACGGGCGAGCTCGGCGCCGATAACGGCATGCGGGCCCTCGACGTCATGGTCGATTGCCTTGCCAAGATCGTGCAGCAGGCCGGCACGTTTGGCGGTCACAACGTCCAGGCCAAGCTCGGAAGCCATCACGCCGCACAGGTCGGAAACCTCGAGGGAATGCTGAAGCACGTTCTGGCCAAACGAGGTGCGGTAGCGCAGGGCGCCCAGGGTCTTAACGATCTCGGGGTGCAGATCGTGGATACCGGTATCGAAGGCAGCCTGTTCGCCAGCCTCGCGCACGCGCTGCTGAACCAAGTCGGCGGCCTTGTGATACATCTCCTCGATGCGGGCAGGGTGAATGCGGCCGTCAGCAATAAGGTTCTCGAGGGCAACGCGGGCAGTCTCGCGACGGACCGGATCGAAGCTCGAAAGCACGACGGTCTCGGGCGTATCGTCAATCACCAGGTTGACGCCGGAAACCTGCTCGAAGGTGCGGATGTTGCGACCCTCGCGGCCGATGATGCGACCCTTGAGGTCATCGGAAGGAATGTGCACAGAGGCTGTCTCTTATACACATCTCCGAGCCCACGAGACATGCG
>CABSYS010000215.1:0-3231 GCA_902482045.1 uncultured Collinsella sp. | reverse complement strand
CGAACCGGTCGATGCCGGGTTCAAAGGCGCGATAGGCATCCCAAAATGCCTTGATCTTGTCATAGCCGTCACGCGGATTGTCGACGCCAATGCCGCAGATCAATTCGTAAAGATAAAGAAAAGCAAACGAGGTCGATGTCTCCTCGATATTGCCGCGGCGCACTTGGGCACGCCAGGTAAAGTAGCCGCGCAACTGTCGATCGCTCATGGCATTGTAGGTGGGAAAGTACGACTTAAAGGTGCCGTTGTAGGGGCAATCGTCCTCGAAGTCGGCCATCAGCAGGCCTTGGCGGTAAAAGAGCTCCGCCTCCGATAGCCAACGTCCCGCGCCGCCTTTGGGATCCTCTTGCCAGCGTGATATCTCGCGCATCTTGCGGTACTGGTCGGGGAGGAAGTTCTGCATCTGACGACCGGTCTTGAGAATCGGCTCGTCAGCATAGATTTCGTTTGAGAAGCGGGCGGACTGATGGGTCCGGGCCTCGGCCATAATGCGCTCGATGAGCATCTTGACGTCCTGGTCGGCCACCGCCCTCTCCTCTCCCTATATGGTGTCGGTGACCTCATATCATAACACAGCATCAAACAGGTGTTCGAGATACCGCTATGTAGATAGATTTAGAACAAGAGGGCGTAGATGACCGCCACGACGACGGAGGGGAGCATATTGGCCGTGCGGAAGGTCTGAGGTCGAATAAGGTTAACGCCAACACAGAAGATGAGCATGGAGCCCACAAGCGAAAGGCTGTCGAGGGCTGCGGTGGTCATGATGAGGGAGAGTGCGCCGGCAAAAAGCGTGATCGTGCCCTGGAATACGGCAACGGGCAGGGCCGAGAAGATGCAGCCGCGGCCAAGCGAGGCCGTCATGGTGCAGACGATGATGCAGTCCAACGCGCCCTTCAGGGCAAGCGTGGACCAGTCGCCGAGCAGGCCGTCCTGAATCGATCCTACGATGGCCATGGCGCCGATACACACGGTGAGCGATGCCGAGACAAAGGCGTTGGTGAACTCGTTGTCACCCTCGCTGCCGGTTTTGCGCTTGAGCCATTCGCCGAGGTTCTCGATGGCGGCCTCCAGGTTGATGGCCTCGCCGATGAGCGAACCGAGGGCAAATGAGACGATAAACATGGTGGTGCCGGTGGTCGCCAACGTCTCTCCATCGATAACGAGCATCTTTTGCATGGTGCCGCCCAGGCCGATAAACAGAACGCACAACCCCGACGCCTTCATGAGCGTGTCTTGGATGCGGGGCGTAATGAAGCGCCCACCCATGAGGCCCAGCAGACCGCCCGCGATCAAAAGCGCGACGTTGATGATCGTTCCTAAACCCGGCATGAACCCTCCTGTAATTGATGCCAACGCGGCAATCGTAGCAGAACGGGGAGGGGAGTGCTCAGTATCCGAGCCAAGCGGCGGTTAGCGGTCTAGGACAGGACGGGGCTAAAGTCGAAGCGCAGCGTCATAAGGTGCTGCGGGGATGCGATGGCTGCGGCAATGATGTCGGCATCTCGTGCACGATCGAACCCTTCAAGTTCCATTTGATAGGGGAAGTCTTCTTGGATACCGATGCGACGCGGAACCAAAAGCTTGGTTCCGTCGAATTCTTCGGTTCGCGTTCCGTCTGCTGCAACGGAATAAAGGTGTAGCTTGGCGGTCGTTGTGGCATCAAGTGCCGAGATAGCTTGGATATCGTTCGATGCGCTCCTTGCTCCCACTGCTGTAAGTGCCGTAGGCGCGACGACTTCACCCGAAGGCAAAAAGACGAGCTCGACGGTATTGGGGAATGCGATGAGGATATTTTTGCGGCGGGGCGCATTGGCAGCGACTGGCTCAATGCTTGCGGCATCGACGGTTTCCGTGTGGTCGAGCGCGACCATCATGCAACAGTTGCCTTCGTCGACATCTGGGGGAGCGGCAAAGTCCAGGCCGTCTTTCGGTTGGGGATTGCCTAGTTCGGTGGCGGTGCCGCCTGGCTTCTTGAGAGGAGCCGTAGCGTTGTCTTCTGATGGCGCGTCGTCTGCATCGTCAACATGCGCCGGTGCGTCTGCGATCTCGTCTTTGGGGGATTTGTCATTATCGCTCGATATGGGAGCAGCAATCCCGACGGACCCCACTCCGTGCCATGTCATTTGGAGCAGCGCCGGATCGGCGAGAATGCGCTGCACGCCCGGCTCCTGGGTATCGATATTGATGGGGGCGGGTTCTGATCCGCGCGTGAGGTTAAGCGAACCCTTCTGTCCATTGCTTTGAGCCTCTTGGTCGTCCGCGTCGCCAGCGTAGAACAGCAAAGGCACATCTCCCGTTGCGATGGCTTCGGTGTCCGCCTTGGTCAGTCGCAGCGACGCCGTAAAGGAGATGATGGGCTGCGTGCCATCGACATTCGAGGGAACGCAGCCCAGGCATACACCTCCTCCTTCTTCTTCATAGGCCGCGCTGTCGAAGGCGACCTTCGCCCCGTTCGCCGAGTCATCGACCGAGTCAATATCGATGCGCAGCTCTAGGTCGCATGGGTCGCCATCGGCGTCGACTGCAGCCGATTTCCATGTGCAGATGGCATAACCTGTCTGGGGGCCGTTCTCCTTGTTCGGTCGCTTGATATCCACGACTATCGCGTCGACCGTATTGCGGTGAAGGCATCCCGAGGTTCGGACCGTGGCGTGTGCGAGCGAAAAACGTTGGCAGGCGACGATACCCGACGAATCCGTCACGGGGTTCAGAGCTTGCGGTAAGGAGTTTGCCGTGGCGGGCGTCGCCCAAGCGGCGAGAGGCATACCGCTCGCCAGTGCGCTGCAGAGCGCGGCAACGGGCAAAAGGTTTTTGGGTGCCATGGTTCTCCTATCTATTCCGCGTACTCCGGTTATGCTTGGCTATTGGTTGCGTTTGATGTGCAGGCCAAGGCACGTCAGTCCTGCTCCCACCGTGGCGGCGCCCACCGCAATGAGTTGCCGGGTGTCGCTCGTCTGAGCGAGCGGCTCGTGACGGCTGCCGCGATTAAGGCCCGAAAGGTCGACGGTCACTTCTGTGGCCGCCTGCGCTTGCTCTTGTTGAGCAAAGGCCATGGCAGGTGCGGACGCTAAGATGCCGACGATGGCGGCCAGCGCAATCGCCTTAGGACGTGGCGTGCGCACCGGGCTCGACCGTCCAGGTGATGCTTGCCACTTGATCTCCCGTACCGCCGGCGTGGTAGATGTCACGCGTGACGCTGTCTCTTATACACATCTGACGCTGCCGACG
>CABSYS010000214.1:0-3266 GCA_902482045.1 uncultured Collinsella sp. | reverse complement strand
TCTGCGCATGTCTCGTGGGCTCGGAGATGTGTATAAGAGACAGATCGTGGACAGTGTGACGATCCACAGCAGCGCGTAGCCAAACTGCGAGCCCGCGGCCATATTGGAGGCCCAGTTGCCCGGGTCGATAAAGCCGACGGTGACGAGCAGCCCGGGGCCGATATGCCGCGCAACGTCTAGGCCTCCGTGACCTCCGGTGCGCGGGGAGCCAAAGTGATGTTTGAGATGGTTGAGCATGGTGCACTCCTGTGTGCCGTTTGTTTGACGCCGTAAAGGGTACCCGTTTTAGGCTCGAAAGTTAACCAAGACTAACAAGATTGTTGTATTTGAATGGGATGGTGAAAGGGGACTGCCGAAATGTCTTGGTCTGTAACAACTGGGGATGGAAATTGGGTCTAGCTGTTACAGATCAAGACAGGAAGAAATGGTCCTATGGAATATCTCGATCTGTAACAGCTGACCGCCAAAATCGGCCCTTCGTGTTACAGATTGAGACATTCGGAACTGTCTCTTAAAAACATCTCAATCTGTAACAGTTAGTCGTCGAAATTGGGTCTTCGTGTTACAGATTGAGATGTTTGAAGCGGTGAGCTTGCAGGCCGAACTTGGGGCCCTTGTTGTCGCCCTTGAGGTCGGCGGTGCCCACTCGTAGGGCGTGCGTTACGCGATTGTTTCGAAACGGGCGGGAAACACAACGGGTCGGCGATGCTCCTAGTATGCCTATTCAACTGACTGTCTAAATATCTAGGGGAGGATCGCGATGCAGGCAGATTCCGCTCAGCAGCAGGGCCTTTATCGCCCCGAATTCGACCACGATGCATGTGGCATCGGCGCGCTTGCCGATATCAACGGTGAGCGCCATCACCAGATTCTGGACGATGCACTGTCCATTCTGGTCAACTTGGAGCACCGCGGTGGCACGGGACTCGAGAAAAACACCGGCGACGGCGCTGGCATCCTGTTCCAGGTTCCGCATCACTTTTTCCGCAAAGAGGCTCAAAAGTGCGGCCAGATTCTGCCGGCAGAGGGCGACTATGGCGTGGCCATGTTGTTCTTTCCGCAGGACCACAAGGGCGTAGAGGATGCCCGCCGCGTGTTTGAGGAGGGTTGCGCCGAGGCCGGCGTGCCGCTGCTCTTTTGGCGCGAGGTGCCGGTCGACCCGCACGACCTGGGCGAGACGGCCCGCGCCTGCATGCCCACTATCCTGCAGGCCTTCCTGGGCCGTCCGGACGACACGCCCGCCGGCGATGCCTTTGAGCGTCGCCTGTACGTGTGCCGCCGCACCATCGAGAAGAAGGCCGACGCCGAGTTTGCCCTGCGCGACAAGATCTTCTATGTGTGCTCCATGAGCTCGCGCACCATCGTGTACAAGGGTATGCTGGTCGCCACGCAGATGCGTCGCTTCTTCATCGACCTCAACGACGCCGCCGTCAAGACGGCCGTGGCGCTCGTCCACTCGCGCTACTCCACCAACACCACGCCCAGCTGGGAGCGCGCGCACCCCAACCGCTTTATCATCCACAACGGCGAGATCAACACCCTCAAGGGTAACGTCAACTGGATTCGCGCCCGCGAGCCCAACCTGTACAGCCCCGTGCTGCAGCACGATCTTGAGCGCGTGATGCCCATCATCAACCGCGAGGGCTCCGATTCCGCGATTCTGGACAATGTGCTCGAGTTTTTGGTCATGAACGGTCGCCCGCTCACGCGTGCCGCGTCCATGCTGCTGCCCGAGCCGTGGGACCACAACGACAGCCTGAGTGAGGAGCGCCGCGCCTACGACGCCTACCAGTCCATGCTCATGGAGCCGTGGGACGGCCCTGCCGCCATCGCCTTTACCGACGGCCGTACCCTGGGTGCTGCTCTCGACCGCAACGGCCTGCGTCCCGCCCGCTACTATGTGACGCGCGACGGTCGCTTTATGCTGGCAAGCGAGGTGGGCACCATCGAGGTGAGCCCCGAGAACATCCTGACGAGCGGCTGCCTGGGACCGGGCCAGATGCTCGAGGTCGACTTTGCCCGCGGGCGCGTCATCTACAACGACGAGCTTCGCGCCCGTTACGCCAAGGAAAAGCCCTACCGTGATTGGATTGCCGAGGAGACGCTGACCGTTGCCGCGCTCGATGAGCCCGTTGCGGCAACGCCCGCCGAGGACGCCGAGGTACCCGTCGCCGTGCGCATGGCTAAGCTCGGGTATCACTGGGATGATGTTGACGAGGTCGTGCGTCCCATGGCCCAGCAGGGCAAGGCCCCGCTCGCCTCGATGGGCATCGACGCACCGTTGGCTTGCCTGTCCAAGAAGACATGCTCGTTCTTTGACTACTTCTATCAGCTGTTCGCCCAGGTTACGAATCCGCCGATTGATGCTCTGCGCGAGCACATGGTGACTTCGACCACGCTCTATCTGGGCAACCACGGCAACCTGCTCGAGGACTCCCGCACGGCCTGCCAGCTGGTGCGCCTGGAGCGCCCGTTGCTCAACGAGGAGGAGTTCGACTGCATCTGCGCCATCGACCGCGTGGGCTTTAAGACCCGTCGCTTCCGTGCCGTCTACCGCCGCGATGCCGGCGAGGGCGCGCTGCAGGCTGCGCTCAAGCAGCTTGCCGAGGACGTTGAGGCCGCGGTCCGCGACGGCGTGAACATCGTGGTGCTGAGCGATCGTGCCGCTGCGGGCGAGGTGCCCGTGCCGTCGCTGCTCGCCGTGGGCTGCGTGCACAACTACCTGATCCGCGCCGGCGTGCGTACCTTTGCCGACATCGTGGTGGAGTGTGGCGATGCCGTGTCCCCGCACGACTTTGCGGCGCTGGTGGGCTACTCCGCGAGCGGCATCTATCCGTACAACGCACATGCGTGCATCCGCGATCTGGCGGCGCGCGGCGATCTGGGCGTGACGGCCGAGCAGGGCATCGCCAACTACAATAAGGCTGCGACCGCCGGCATCGTCTCCATCATGTCCAAGATGGGCATCTCCACGGTGCAGAGCTACCATTCGGCGCAGATCTTCGAGGCCGTGGGCTTTATGCCGGAGTTCGTCAACGCGTACTTCGCCGGCACGGTGAGCCGTGTGGGCGGTATGGGTGTCGAGGACGTCGAGCGCGAGCAAAACGAGCGCTACGACGCCGCGCTCGCTATCCTTAAGAGCCCGGCTCCCGATCAACTGCCCACGTTGGGTCTGACCAAGTGGCGCCCGCTCGGCGGCGAGGATCACCTCATCGACTGTCTCTTATACACATCTGACGCTGCCGACGACTTAATAGGTGTAGATC
>CABSYS010000213.1:0-3274 GCA_902482045.1 uncultured Collinsella sp. | reverse complement strand
CCTCAAACGACGTGCTCGAACGCACGACGCCCAAGTCGAAGCCGGCACCGGCCACGAGCGTCTTAAAGACCGAGCCGGGCTCGTAGGCATCGGTAACCAGGCGCAAGTTCATGTCCTCGGTCTTGGCGTTTTCCAGATCGGCCTGGTCATATGTCGGATACGAGCATGCCGCCAGAATCTCGCCCGTCGTGGGATCGGTGACCAGGGCCGAGCCGTTCTTGGCCTTGGTCTTTTCGACCGCCTCGGCCAGGGCGTCCTCGGCGGCGCGCTGGATATTGACATCGAGTGTCGTCACGATATCCACGCCGTCCACCGCCGCCACCTTTTTATAGGCGCCGCCCGCGATATAGCTACCGTCCCTCGCCCGCTCGCGCACCAGCGAACCGTTGGTTCCGGTCAAAAGCTTGTTGTACTGTTTTTCGAGGCCCGTCAGACCGTCGTTGTCCACGTTTACCACGCCAAGCACCTGCGATGCCAGGTTGCCGTAGGGGTACACGCGCTTCATGGCCTGCTCAAAGAGCACGCCTGGCAGGTTCTTCTTCTCCAGTGCCGCGACATCGTCCTCGTCCACCTGGCGTTTGATATACACCCAGGTGCCATCCGACTCAACGAGCTTGCGACAGGTCTTTTTATCGATTCCCGTAGCTTTGACCAGTGCCGATACCGTCTTGTCAACGTCCTCGATAAGCTGAGGATTCACGGCGATGTTGCGGCATTCGACCGACGACGTCAGCACGTTGCCGTTACGGTCGTAAATGGTACCGCGCTTGGCATACAGCGTCTGTGCAAGCAAGCGACGTGCATCGGCGCGGTCGCGTAACTTTTCGGCTTCCACAATTTGATAGTCGGCAAGGCGAAGGACGCCCAAACCCAAGCCAAACCCGATGAAGCCCATGACGGCTTTGCGACGGGGCAGCGGCGTGCCCGTGAGCCATTCGGTCGACGAGCTCTTGCGCGGTCTGGTGTTATGCATTTGAGGACCATTCGAGCCACGGAGACGCGACGCGGGGTCGTTGCCATAGGACGGCCTCGCGTTGTAAGATGGCCGACCCGTTCCTTGATAACCAGAACGTCCCCGCGATGAGGGACGTCCAGAACCGCGGCCCCCGTCGGAGCCGCGGCGATAGTCATTTGTCATACTCAGCTACCGTCTTGTTACTGAGCGGTCGCGGTCGAGCTAGCGCCCGCGGCTGCATCCTGCGAAAAGTCAAGTGTAACGCTCTCGCTGGGCTCTACCATGCCATAAGCGCCCGCAAGGTCGCGAATGCGCGTGTCGGCACCATAGACCGAATGCATGACCTCCAGGTCGGAGCTCTCATCGGTCGCCTTCTCGAGCGTGTTGGTAAGCGCGGCGTTGCTGTTGAGCACCTGGGCCGTAACGCCGGCGAGCGCCACACGGGCGACACCGATCGTCATGAAGATGGCCGCAATGATGCAAAACGTTTTAAGAACGCTCATGAAAACCGGGCTTACCGCCTGGTTTGCCTGACGGCCCGCGCCCGTGTAGACATCAAAGCGCGGCGTGCGCTGCTCGCGGGGAGCAACGGGGGCCTGCGGTGCCTCACGATAGGCGGGCATGGCGTTCATATCATAGGCGAGTGCTGCGTTTGAGGTGTTGTAGCCCATGATATGCCGCCTCCCATCCCGAGTACGTTGGTAGTGTGTTTAAGCTTCGTTTGTGGTACGAGCGGGAGGTCCAATATCGCGCGGTCGCGTCTACAGACGCTGCGCCACGCGGATCTTGGCTGATCTCGCCCGAGGGTTGCGCGCAACCTCATCGGGTTGGGCAACCAGGGGTTTGCGGGTGATGACCTTGAGTATCGGCACGTTGCCGCACACGCACACCGGAATCTCCGGCGGACACGTGCACCCCTGGCTCATCTCCTTAAAGTGGTTCTTTACGATACGGTCCTCGAGCGAGTGATACGAGATGACGCAGATGCGTCCGCCCGGGTTGAGCCACCTTGTGGCGGCGTCAAGCCCTCGCTCGAGCACATCGAGTTCGTGATTGACCTCGATGCGAATGGCCTGGAAACTCTTCTTGGCTGGGTGTCCGCCATGCCGACGGGCGGCAGCGGGGATACCAGCCTTGATGATCTCGACAAACTGGCCGGTGGTTTCGATCGGCTCATGCTCGCGGCGGCGCACGATCTCGCGCGCGATCTGCGAGGCGAACTTCTCTTCGCCGTAGACGCGTAGAATCCGGGCGAGGTCGTGTTCGTTATAGGTGTTGATGACCTCAGCTGCGTTTAAGGTGTTGTTACCCGGATCCATCCGCATGTCCAATGGGG
This sequence comes from uncultured Collinsella sp., assembly GCA_902482045.1. Lineage (GTDB taxonomy): Bacteria > Actinomycetota > Coriobacteriia > Coriobacteriales > Coriobacteriaceae > Collinsella. Next base: position 983 of record CABSYS010000213.1, on the reverse strand, counting down.
CGTCCTCGTTGTACGAAAAGCCCCTGCCAGGGATATCGAGTTGCGGTGACGAAACGCCCAAATCGAACAGGAAGCCATCGACCCCGGGCACCTCGGCCGAGCAAAGCAGCTCGTCCAAGTCGCCGAAGTTGCCCTTCAGCAGCTGGTGCGGTACGCCGGGAACCTCGCGGTCCAGACGGGCGCCAGCGGCCTCGAGGGCCATGTCGTCCTGATCGACGCCGAGCAAAAGGCCGGTCTCCCCCACCTGCGCGGCCATCTTTACCGAATGGCCGGCACCGCCAAGGGTGCAGTCGCAGACGACGGAGCCGCTCTTTAGCTGCAGCGACTCAAGCACTTCGCCGAGCATGACAGGTTCATGCCGATATTCTTGTGTCAAGATCCCACGCTCCATCCGTTACTCGCGCCTTGCCCTTACGAGAAGAAGAGGTCCAGCAGGGCCTCGTCATCATCGTCCTCATCGGCCGTAGCGCGGTCCCAAACCTCAAGGTGGTCGTAGTTGCCCACAACCGTGACCTCGCGGTCGAGGTTCGCCTGCTTGCGGAGAGACTCGGAAAGACCGATACGACCCGCGCTGTCCACATCCATCGACGTGGTGCGCTTGTTGATCGCCCTCATGAGCTTCTGGTCGTTGATGTCACGCGGGTTAAAACCCTCGTGGCCCTCACGACCCGCGAAGAGTCCTTCGACCCACTTATCGAAGGCCTCGGCAGAGAACACGTACAGAGCATCGACATCCAGGGCTTTGAACACGCGAACGTGCTCTCCAAGCTCCTCACGAAGGGGTGCAGGCAGGGATAGACGACCTTTTGCATCGAGATTGCGCTCGTATGCACCCGTCATTCCCATGTGCGCCCTCCCCTCGGTTACTCAGATGGCACGTACGCGGGGAACCACCCCGCCTGTCGACGTCATCAATAATATGGGGAACCGCCCCATTTTTCAACACCTTTCCCCACCCTGTCTCTTATACACATCTGACGCTG
>CABSYS010000212.1:0-3306 GCA_902482045.1 uncultured Collinsella sp. | reverse complement strand
CCCTTGGCGCGGGCACGGTAATGATCGACCAAGTCGTCGGTCACATAGCCATGATCGGCCAGGTTGGTGGACACCGGCGGCATAAAGACGCGGTTCTTGACCTCGGTCGTACCGACCTTGATCGGGCTAAAGAGCATTGGATAGGCAGAGGACTCCATACAGGGTTCCTTTCATTTGAGCCGCTCGGCGGCAGTTGCTAACGTACCTATCGTATCAGCAACCGCACAGCACCCGACCGCACGCGCTCCCCCAGTCTCTGCTCAACCCCCAAAAAGTTGCGGTGAAATACGGGGCAGCCGAGGCTTTTCACAGCCAAAACAGTCCGTATTTCACCGCAACTGATGGATGGGATGTGTTAGAGACCCAGGTAGCTGGTCATGCCTTCGACGGCGAGCTTGGCGCCTGCCACGGCATGAACCACGGTGAGCGGGCCGTTAACCACGTCGCCGGCGGCAAAGACGCCAGGCACGGTGGTCATACCGTACTCGTCGACCGAAAGAAGGCCGCGATGATTGGTCTCCAGACCGCCCGTCGTAAGCACAAGCTTGTCCTTGGGCACCTGCGAAGCCGCGATCACAACTGTGTCGGCGGACACATGGTCGAGCTCTTCCTCATAGCCCACCACGTTGTTGTCCTCGTCAAAGATAGCCGTCTCGAACACCGGACCGTTATCGTCGATGGCGCAGATCGCCTTGCCGCACACAATCTCGGCACCGTCAAGCTCGGTCAGCTCCACCTCGTCATCGATGGCCGAGATATGGCGCGATCGAGCATACACGGTGACCTTACGAGCACCCGAGCGCAGCGCCGTGCGGGCCACATCCATGGCCACGTTACCGGCACCGATGACCGCCACATTCTGTCCGATCGCCACACTCGAAGGATCAACCAGGTAATCGATACCAAACAGCACGTTGCCGCGCGACTCGCCGGGAATACCCAGTTTGCGAGCTCGCCAGGTTCCGGTACCGACAAAGACCGCGTCGTAGCCGTCACGTAGCAGGTCATCGATGTGCAGCGCGCCGCCGATGGTGGTCGAGGGGCGCACGCGCACGCCAAGCGAGCACATCACGTGACGGTACTTTTGTACGAGCGCACGGGGCAGGCGGAACTCGGGGATACCGTACTCCAGCACACCGCCGATCTCGGGGCGCTGTTCAAATACCGTGACGGCACAGCCCAGCTGGGCCATCTTAATGGCCACGGTAATACCGGCAGGACCGGAACCGACCACAGCAACCTGTTTGCCGCACGACGGCGCGGGCGTCCACTCCTTACGATCCAAATACGCTGTGGAGATGTAGTGCTCGATGCTCGAGAAATGTACGGGTGTGCCCTTGCGGCCCTGAATGCAAGCACCCTCGCACTGGCCCGAATGGTTGCACACCACGGAGCAGACCGCGCTCATGGGATTGTTCTGGAACAGCAGCTCGCCCGCCTCTTCTAGACGACGCTGCTTGAACAGGTCGATGACCTGAGGAATAGGCGTCTGAACCGGGCAGCCCCTAATCTGGCAGAACGCCCTTTTACAACCCAGGCAACGATTCGCCTCTTCGACAATGTGGATAGCCACGCAACTCCCCTTTTTAATGCAATCCAATGGGGCGACGATAAAGACCCCTCACCGCCGCCCCCATACAGGTAATCTCAATCTGCCGACACGGCAAAAGCCAATGCTATAACTCGCGATGCGAAGCCCCGCAGCGAGCGGACATGTGCTCGAGTGTCGCCAGGCAGTCAGCCGCCGTCGCCGGCACGCTGTTCTCGACCACGCAGGGAATCCCAGGGCAGGCGGCAGCCGCCCAGGCCACCACGGGCTCAAAGTCATATCGTCCCGTCTCGCCCACGCCATGACACACCAGGCGCGAACCCGTACCGTCGCACCAACCGGCTTCGTCCTCGTTATCAACGACCTCAAAATCCTTGGCGTGCAGCGCGCGGATCTTACTGCCGCATAAGTAGAGCATGCGCGCGGTGATTTCCTGCGCTTCGTCAACAACACTGGGGTGCAGCAGTGATACCGGGTCATAGATCACGCCGAGCGACGGACTCGAGACGCGCTCTAGCACCTCACGGCAGCGATCCGGCGTGTTGACCGTTTCGTTCCAACCAGGCTCGATCAAAATTTGCCCACCCACGGCCTCGGCCCGATCGCAGACGCGTGCAAGCCCGTCTGCAAACGCATCGAGTGCCTCATCGGTCATGCGGTCGTCAGCAACGCGGTTCTGTGCATTGGGGCGACCGGTCTCGGTGCCAACCGGGCATCCGCCGAGCATCTGGGCAAAGTTCAAGCATGCCTCGTACTCGGCAAAGTTATCCATGAGCTGTTGGCGATCGGGCGTCGCCAGATTCTTATAACAGCCGAGCACGGCGACCGAAACGCCCGCCTCGTCGAGCACCGCACGCAAATGGTCGGCGAGCTCGTGGGTCAGGCCGCCTCGATCGATCCCCATCGATGCGTAGAGCACCTTGCTCGGCAGTTGAATGCACGAAAAGCCCAGCTCTCCCGCCATGCGAATGCGTTCCTCGACGGTCCCCTGCGGAAGGTCGTGCAAACGTACGCACGGAGTAATAGCCCCCACATTATTCACATCCCTTATGAGCGTTGATGCCCGGGGTGTATCCGCCAAACGGGTCCTCGATGGAGCACACGCCCGAGGGGGCGAGCGGATCGCGCTTACCGGCCAGCTTGTCGTGATGCATGGTCTCGATATAGGCAAGCACCAGCGGCGCCACACCCTTTGCATCATTTTTGACCACGGGCTCGCTCATGTAGTAATCAAACGTGCCCTCGCGGTGCGCGGTGTTTCCCAAGCCCGCAACCAGGCAGATGTTGTCGAGCGCCAGCTGCCCGTCATACTCGGACAGGCAGGTCTCGCAGATGCCGTCGAAGGCGCGACGGCCGTACTGGTAGTAACGCTCGCCCAGCACGCCCAGACGCACGCCCTTCATGATGGCGTTGGCAAAGATGGCGCTGCCCGACTCCTCCAGGTAGTTGGGGGCGATATTGGGCAGGTTGATAACCTGGTGCCACATGCCGGTCTTCTCGTCCTGATACGGCAGCATGGCGTCGATCAGATCGTGGAACATCTTGCGGATCTCGTCCTTCTCGGCCGACATCGAAGGCGGCATAAGCTCCCAGGTGTCGATGAGCGCCATGGCAAACCAGCCCTCGGCGCGCAGCCAGAAGTTAGCCGAAAGGCCGGTGACCGGGTCGCACCAGAACTGTTTGCGGCTCGCGTCGTAAGCGTGATAGTACCTGTCTCTTATACACATCTCCGAGCCCACGAGACATGCGCAGATCTC
>CABSYS010000211.1:0-3348 GCA_902482045.1 uncultured Collinsella sp. | reverse complement strand
ATGTGTATAAGAGACAGATTATGTTCCGCGTGCCGCAGATCGATAAGCTCATCAATTGCGATAGCGCTGTCGATTTGGTGTTCGAGGCCGTGGCCGAGCATTGGCAAGGTCGCGTAAAGCCAAAGCTTATGATCAAGGATGTCTTGGTCCGCGATACCACGGCGCCCAATATCGACGACCCGGCATGTGAGCTTCGTCGCGGCGTGGAGCCTGCAGACGCCGGTCTTCGTCTGGAGTCCCGAAAGCGCCAAACGCTCGCCCAGCTTTCCTATACCGAGCTGACGCGCTCGCTTATCCATAGCTTTATCGGCTCGAACCAGCCGCACCGTGCTCAGGTCGAGGCACTCGACGCGCTCGCCGACCACCAGAGCGTCTTGGCCGTTATGGGAACGGGCCGCGGCAAGTCTCTTATCTTCCATGTGCATGCCGCGCGCGAGGCGGTCCTTCGCGGGCGTGCGAGCGTCTTTGTCTATCCGCTGCGTGCGCTCGTTGCCGACCAGGCCTATCACCTCTCGTCGACTATGGCCGCGCTCGGCATTGGCGTAGGCGTGCTGACCGGCGAGACCGTGGAGGCGGCGCGCGATGACGTGTTTGCCGGCTTGGCTTCGGGCCGCACCGGCATCGTGCTCACGACGCCCGAGTTCCTGTCCATTCACCGCGACCGCTTTGCGCGTTCGGGCCGCATCGGTTTTGTCGTTATCGATGAGGCGCATCATGCCGGTCTTGCCAAGGGCGGCGACCGTAGCGCCTATCTCGACATGCCCGATATCCTCAAGGCCCTGGGCGACCCGGTCGTTCTGGCCGCGACTGCCACCGCAACGGCTCCGGTTGTGGTCGAGCTCGCCCGCGTGCTGCCGATTACCCGCACGGTAGTCGACGAGACGGTGCGCGAGAACTTGCAGCTCGAGGATGACCGAGATCTTGCGAGCCGCGAGAACCGCCTGGTGTCAATTGTGGCGACGGGGGAGAAGACCGTCATCTACGTCAACTCGCGCGACCAGTCCGTGGCGCTTGCTAAGACGCTGCGCAAACGGGTACCCGATTGCGCGACCCGCATCGCGTTCTATAACGCGGGGCTTGCGCGCTCCGATCGTCGCCGTGTCGAGGAGGCGTTTCGTGACGGAAGCCTCAGTTGCATCGTTTCGACCTCTGCCTTTGGTGAGGGCGTGAACCTGCCCGATATCCGCCATGTCGTGCTCTACCACATGCCGTTTGGCGCCATCGAGTTCAACCAGATGAGCGGACGCGCCGGTCGCGATGGCCAGCCCGCCGTGATCCATCTGCTCTATTCGTCGCGTGACGCTCGGATTAACGAGCGCCTGCTCGACTGCTACGCGCCCGAGCGCGACGAGCTCGTCACGCTCTATCGTGCGTTGCAGACCATGTGGCGCTCCAACCGCGGCAAGACCGGAGACGACTCATTTAGTGCGAGCGATATCGACATCGCGCAGATGTGCCTTGCCATCGATGCCCGCACGCCGGTCGACGAGCGCTCGGTGGCAAGCGGCCTGGGAATCTTCGAAGAGCTTGGTTTCTGTCGCGTTTCGGGGTTTGACGACACCCGTCGCATCGCGATGGCAGAAAACCCGGGCCGTGTGCAATTGAGCAGGTCAATCCGTTATTTGGAGGGTCTGCGCTCGCGCATGGAGTTCTCGGCTTTCCGGAGCTGGGCGCTCGATTCGTGCGCTTCTGATATGCTAGCCAAAGTTAACCGCCCGATCGTACCGCGGGCCTAGGGGAAGGGGACCTCGATGGATGCCGCAGCCCGTACCGCCCATGATTCCACCCTCCAACCGTTCTCGGAGATGGAGCACTATAAGCATGCCGATGAGCTGCCGCCCGAGATTATGGCGGACAGCTACGACAAGCTGGAGCGCCTGTGCCTTAAATATATGAATGAGGACGACTTCTCTAAGGTGGAGCAGGCCTACTGCTTTGCCGCCGAGAAGCACTGCAACCAAAAGCGGCGCTCGGGTGAGATGTACATCAACCATCCCGTCGAGGTGGCCATCATTTTGGCCGATCTCAAGATGGACTGCGATGTGGTGTGCGCCGCGCTGCTGCACGATACCGTCGAGGATACCGAGACCTCGCTTGCCGATGTGTCCGGCCTGTTTGGCGATACGGTGGCCGAGCTCGTCGATGGCGTGACCAAGCTCACCAACATCGAAGTCGATAGCATGGACGAGAAGCAGGCCCTCACGCTGCGCAAGATGTTCCTCGCCATGTCTAAGGACATCCGCGTTATCATCGTCAAACTTGCCGACCGCCTGCATAACATGCGTACGCTGGCGGCCCTTCGCGAGGACCGTCGCCTGTTTAAGGCTCGCGAGACCATGGACGTGTATGCGCCCCTGGCCGACCGTCTGGGCATGAGCTCCATTAAATGGGAGCTCGAGGACCTGTCCTTCTTCTACCTTGAGCCCGACGCCTACCAGCGCATCGCGCGCATGGTGGCTGAGTCGCGCGAGGTTCGCGAGCGCTATCTGGCCGAGACCATCAAGACGCTCACCGACGAGCTCAACCGCATTGGCCTGGAGGGCTTCCAGATCAACGGCCGCTCCAAGCACTATTGGTCCATCTACCAAAAGATGAAGCGCAAGGGCAAGGAGTTCTCCGAGATCTACGATCTGGTGGCGCTGCGCGTTATTACCCATTCGGTGCGCGATTGTTACTCCACGCTCGGCGCGGTGCACACACTATGGCACCCCATGCCCGGTCGCTTTAAAGACTATATCGCCATGCCCAAGGTCAATAACTACCAGTCGCTCCATACGACGGTTATCGGCCCCACGGCCCGCCCGCTCGAGATTCAGATTCGAACCTATGAGATGCATGAGCAGGCCGAGTACGGCATTGCCGCCCACTGGCTGTATAAGAAATCGGGCGGATCGTCTGCTTCCAAGACCAATGACGCTCAACGTTTGGACGATCAGATCAACTGGCTTAAGCATTCGCTCGATTGGGCTGCGTCTGATGAGATCACCGACGCCAAGGAATACCTGCATTCGCTGAAGGTCGACCTCTTCGATCAAGAGATCTTCGTCTTTACGCCCAAGGGCGAGGTCATGGCGCTTCGTGCCGGCTCCACGCCGCTCGACTTTGCCTACGCTGTTCACACCGAGGTGGGCAACCACTGCGTCGGCGCTAAGATCAACGGTGCGGTGGCCCCGCTTACGCACGAGATCAAGACGGGCGACCGCGTTGAAATCCTGACCAACAAGAGTTCCAAGCCGTCGCGTGATTGGCTCAAGATCGTTAAGACACCTTCCGCCAAGTCAAAGATCCGCCGTTACTTCGCCGCCGCGACCAAAGACGATGACGCTGCCGCCGGCCGCGATATACTGG
>CABSYS010000210.1:0-3418 GCA_902482045.1 uncultured Collinsella sp. | reverse complement strand
CGAGATCTGCGCATGTCTCGTGGGCTCGGAGATGTGTATAAGAGACAGGCACCAGCAGGCGATGGTCGTTCACGCCGTAGGGCGTGCAGGTGACGAGCGTCACCTTGTCGGCGCCGGGCTCGATGGCCAGCGACTCCATCTCCTCGGGCAGCACCACTTCGGAGTCCACCATCTTGTAGGCGAGCGTCTTGTTCATGGTGTGCAGCAGCACCAGGTCGCCGGGCTCCAGCGAGTGGATATCGTCGAACATGCTCAGGTTGCGCATGCCCGAGTGCGCGGTGAGCACGCAATGCGTCGAGGTGCCGCCCACCGGCAGGCTCGTGCCCTCCAGGTGGCCGACGCCCGCCATAAGGACTTCCTCGCTCGTGCCGTGGTAAATGGGCATGCTCACGTCGATGGAGGGAATCTCGACCCAGCTCATCATGGGGTCGCGGTCAAAGATAAGTTGCTGAGCGTAAGGCTCGATCTGGTCGACGGGAAGCTCGGTGGCCTCGCCCGCCAGCTGCTCGTTAAAGGAGCGAGCCTGGAGCAGGATGCGCTCGCGCTCCTCGGCAGACAGCGCGTCCACGGTGCTGGACACGGTGCTGATCTGGTTGAACACGCCCGAGGCCTCGAGCCGGTCCAAGATCCACGGCCAGGTCATAAGGCCCACGCCAATAAGGATGATAACGATGGTGATGAGCCGGTCGGCCCAACGCGGCAACCGCTTGCGACGGCGTTTGGGTTTTGGTTGAGGTTTGGGCTGGGGGTTTGAGCCGCCGTTGGCCGCGGCGTTATTGCTCTTCATATGTTTGGCGCCCTGCACCATCGCCGGTCACTCCTCTACAACTCAAGTTGTCTAAACAAATAATAGCCGATTAGCAGGCTCCCCCGTCCGACAACACAGCTTGACTGCACCGTCCGGTCGAGGTTAGGCCAGCATTTGAGTTTTCAGAATGTCCCGAATCGGCGGGGCGATTCGGGATACAATAACTACAGGAAACGACGCACCCCGCGTAAGTACTTAGGAGCGCGGGCGACCAGTTTCCGACGTTGTTAAATGCCCGGGCCTCTAACCCCGGGCATTCTTATTTGCGCTTGTTGCGGCGCAAATGCCTTCTACCGTCCGCACCGCGCGTGCGCCTACGGACCTTAAACCGAACCTCATACGAGTCAAGAAACGCGATGACGAACGTGCCCACCGCCGCGAGGGCAGCGAGCGCGTTAAGGAATTTCAGCATTTGGGGACCTCCGATCGAGTCGTCGGCCGCCCGCGCACGGAATGCGTCGCAAAGCCATTTTACTGCGAGTTTATGCACCCACAGCTGGTAAACGCAATAATTGCAAACATCTGTTCGATAGTCATACGCTCGATCCATCGGGCAATGGAACCTGGCTGCGTTATCCAAAAAAACGGGGCAAACTCCAGTGCGGAGTCTGCCCCGAAAAGAGAATGGCAAAGCAAGAACGTAGATGGACGAGAAAAGTGTCCGCAAGTCTAATGGCCATCACATCCCACCTGCCAAAGAGATGGGTGAGTGAGCGTTACTCCTGCTCGGACTCCTCGGCACGCTTACGGCCGCGGATGAGGTGCGCCACGCCGATGCACAGCACCGCGCCACCAGCGATCCAAGTGAAGGTCACGCCGTTAAGACCGGTGAGGGGAAGGCCAGAGCCCTTCTTGTTCTTGATGGTGACTGGGATCTTGGTCGAATCGATGCTCGCGTTCGTCTTTTCCGAATCGACCATATTGGAGGTATCGGAAACAGTGAGCCCCGTCAGATTGCCAGCAGTATCGTAGTCCGGCTTCACCGTAATCTGGAAGGGAGCGATGGTGTTGTAGCCCGAAGGAGTGGTCGTCTCGGTAATCTCATACGTACCGGCATCAAGACCGGGGATGAAGACCTTACCGGTATTGGCTTTCGTCATGAACTCATGAGCATGTTCACTATCGACAATTTCGCCGTTTGCGCCAAGCCACTTGTCTTTCAAAGTGTCCTCGTCGCCTTCAACAACTCGAACCTTAAAGCCCGCTTGGAGTTTCTCATCTCCCTTGAGCGGATCACCTGTGCCCTCGTCCACCTTGGTAACATCAAAACCGAAGACGTAGTCCGTCACGACCTTGGTCTCGGATTTGCCGGTGCCTCCGGCCATGGGGTTATTGGAGTACTCGAGATAGACCTCGTTTTTATTACCATTACCGGTAGCTTCATAGCTAGCCTTGCTATTGAGTTTGGCCTTGTAAAAGACAACGATCTTAGTCTCTGCGCCGATATTAAGCGTCTCGTCGGCATTAGCCGCAGTAGCCGACTTCAACCCCTTTTCCTTATCAAAATTCACCGTCAGAACATTATTGCTCTCAGTAGGCTCAACCAAGGTGTAGCTATTCGGGCTAATCTTGGTATAGCCCCCGTCATTCAGCGCATAAACCTCGAGCGAGTCATCAACATAAGTAAGGCCCTGCGAAAGGGTATCCGTAAACTTGTATGCATAGGAATCATACGTGGCATAGTTGTCAGCAATCGAGCCGGTGAGCTTATAGCTTACTTCCTGACCCACCTGGGAGTCAGCAACATTACTCCACCCCTTTTGAGCGGTGTAGCCGTCTTTGCTCTCCTTGACGTTAAGGACCTCCTTATTGATCGTCGGGATGCTGGTCTTCTCGGTAACGGTCACGGGGTTGCCGCCAACGATGGCAAAGATCGGGGAGGTGCCAGTGCTCGGCTTGGTCGCATCGAGATCGCTGGTCACAAACAGGTAGTAGCCGCTACCACTCTGGGCACTGAAAGTCCAGGCATCAACGGTATCGTCACCATCCACAGCCGTCGCATGGTCCTTTACAGCATTCGCGACTGCGTAGAGGACATTGTCGGTCGCGAGCCGAGTCCCCTCGCTCGACCCGTCAGCCGACCCAGCGGTAGTGGAGCCCGCGTGCGCCATGAGAAAGTCGGCGACCTCCTGAGCCGTGGGATTCCTGGACAACTGCTTATCTTCAGCCAAGCCGTTATAGCCAGTCCAATTATTCTTGATGGCGTTGACAACTGTCGCTCCGAGTTTGTCATTCGCCCACGTGATGTCCTGAGCGGTCTTGCCTTTTGCAGTGTCAGTAACCTTGGCCTTAAAGATCTGATACGCCTTGTACTTAACGTTCTTGTTGCCGGCAATCTTGTTGATGGTGATGCTATTGGTCGTAGTAGTCGCACCCTCAGCAAACGCCATCGTGACCGGGGCCATCACGCCACCGAAGCTCAGCGCTGCTGTGAGGCCGGCGGTTACCGCCAGGCGTGCGATGTTCTTGTTCATGCTCATCTTCTTTTCCTCCGTTTTCCGGTTGGTTCTCATTCGATCGGTCATCATCTGTCTGTGTCTTAGCATCTGCTTCGCTACGTCTCGCCCCGCTCTCTGTGGGGCTGCCAGCTACTCTTTATGGCTGCCACCT
>CABSYS010000209.1:0-3445 GCA_902482045.1 uncultured Collinsella sp. | reverse complement strand
GCATTGGACCGGAGGCCGGCCTGACCGGCGTTATCGCGGGTCTGTGCAGCTGGGTCGGCGACCGCATGCGTCGCTTTGGCGCCGAATTTAGGGAGCTTACGCTGCTGGGTACCCAGGCCGCGTTGACGGCGCTCTTTACCGCGCCCGTCTTTGGCTTTGTGGCACCGCTTGCCGGAAGTGCTGACGGCCGGGGCGAAGACGCCGACGATGAGTCCACGTCCGGCGAGATCACCATCAAGCTGCCCAGGGCACAGAAGACCGTGGTCTACGGCATTGCGATTGCCGGCGGCCTGGGCACCTATCTGCTTCTCGGCCAGCTCATGGGCGGCGGCATGGGCATGCCCAGGTTCGAGTCCGCCGAGGTGGGCAACCTGGAGCTTACCTGGCTCATTCCTCTGTCGTTGATCGGAACAATCTGCGGCTGGCTGTACTTTGTCTCTGAGCACGCGAGCGAAGCGCTTGCCCATGTAATAGGGGAGCGTCCTGTCGTCAAGGCCATGCTAGCCGGTCTGGCGCTCGCCATCTGCGGCACGGTCCTGCCCTACACCATGTTTGCCGGCGAGACCCAGGCCGACGTGCTCATGGAAACCTATCTGACCATTCCCGCCGGCGTGCTTATCGCGACCGGTCTGGTCAAGGCCATGCTGACCCCCGCCCTCATCAACCTTGGTTGGCGCGGCGGTCACTTCTTCCCGGTTATCTTCTCGGGCGTAAGCCTGGGCTATGGCCTTGCCATCCTCACCGGCGCCGATCCGGTCTTTTGCGTCGCCGTCTGCACGGCATCGACGATGGGTGCGGTCATGCGTCAGCCGGTCATGGTCGTGGGCCTTCTGCTCATGTGCTTCCCGCTCAAGGGTATCGTCTGCATGATCATCGCCGCCGTTATCGCCGCCGGCATTCCGCTGCCCAAGCCGCTGCGCAAGTAGCGCGGTTTTTCACGAGTCAATTCCAGGGGTACGAGATGATCCTGTACTTTAGCGCGACAGGGAACAGCGAACATGTGGCGCGTCGCATTGCAGCGGCGACAGACGACAAGGTTGTGTCGATTGAGCGCTTTGATGCCGAGATCCTTCACCTTGCTGTGATGGAAGGCCCCTGTCGGCTGGGGTTTGTCGCCCCGGTATACGCCTGGGGCTTGCCGACACCGATGATCGAGTTTTTGAAGACTGCCGACCTGTCGATTGCTGCCGGTGCAAAGGGCGGCGAGCGCCCCTATACGTTCTATGTTTCGACGTACGGTTCGACGACCGGGCAATCGGCCAAGTTCGCCCGCGATCTGCTGCACGAGCGTGGGCTCGAGTTAGATGCGGCGATGAGCGTCAAGATGCCTGATACCTGGACGCCTGTTTTCGACCTGTCTGACCCTCAAAAGGTTGAGGGTATCAATAGGGCTGCTGAGGCGCAGATTGATGCTGTGATCGAGGCGGTGCGGGAGCGGCGCACGGGCAACATGATGCGCCATCGCGTGCCTCTGTTTGCATCGTGCGCGTATCACGCAATTGGGCTGCCGCGCATGCAACAGACGAGCAAGTTTGCCGTCGATGCCGATCGCTGCATCGGCTGCGGCCTGTGTGCCAAGCGCTGCCCCATGGCGGCGATTGAGATGCGCGACGGCCTTCCCGTCTGGACAAAGCCGGAGTGCGCAGCCTGCCTTCGTTGCCTGCACTGTTGTCCCAAATTTGCCATCTCGCACGGTAAGCGCACGGCATCCCACGGTCAGTACAGGCATCCCAAGCCAGGTGTGAGGATGTAGCGGCTGCTGGGCCGCTGTTCCAAAAGTCATTAAGAAAGAAGCCGCGCGGGGTCGTGTGTTTGCGAGCTCGCGCGGTTGTCGTTTAGAGCTTCCTCAGCACGATGGCGATGGTGTTTTGCACAGGCGAAAACGAGCGCCATGCAGATACGGATGGCGGTTGCGACATCGGAATCGGTTTGTTTGATGCCGCATTTGGCCAAGATGGATGTGATGCCGGCAAAGAGTGCTGACGCAAATGCTGCGACGACCCACGACACGGGCGAAATGCCTCCCCAAGAACGACCGCGCCAGATTTACGGCGTGCGTCCGATGATACCGTCCCGCCATGAAGCTTTGATATCGCTGTGGTGAGACAGGGGCCATAGTTCGAGAGGGCATTTGGTTAAGGCTCGAATCGAAGGTGAATGGTTTTCCGCGAAGTGAACGAGTAAATCTGGACCCCTGGAACATGCACACTTTTTTCGAACAAAACTGCAGGATTCTTAGACAAAAACCGCAGGAATTGAGTCCTTAAAAAAGTCGATGCTACAGGGCGCTGTTTTTACTCGTTCACTTCTCGGAAAAGTATTCACCTTCGATATGCTGACGGTGTCTTTTTGGTTGCCAAGAACTAGACGGCCTGCTGTGAGGGGCGGTGGTGACGCTATGCCGCCTTGTTTCATTGAAAAAATAAGCGGGGTACCACCTAAGCTTTTTTAGCTGTCGATTACAGGTCGCGTGCTCGATAAACCTTGGTGCTGACGGTGTAGCTGATTGCACATAGCGCGAGGGCAAGTGCGGCGATGCCTGCACACAGACAGCCAAGGACGGCGGGATCGGGATTCGCTCCGGCAATCGACATGAGCCAGTTGCTGATGGGGTTGGAGGAGCTCAACGTGGCAATGGCAAGGCACCAGAGCAGGGCAAACAGGCCGACGGATAGGCGCAGCGCCTCCATGTGTCCAAATCGGAAGAACAGCGGCTGTGCCAAAAACACCATCATGAGGGAGATGAGCATCGATGCTGCCGAGGCTACTGCAATCTCAAAGATGATCTGTCCCGTCAACGGGATACCCGCGCTGTTGAAGAGCGGGATGGAGACGATGCTCAGAAGCGCGGCGGCGCACGCCATGACAGCCGAGAAGACAATGATGCTCAGGTAGCGTGCGCAAATAATGTCTTTGCGCGTGAGAGGCAGCGTTGCCCGATAACGCTCCCATCCGTTTTGATTGTCGAAGCCGGCCAGCGAGCTCATGACCATGATGGGCGACATGGCGCTGACCGCGCAGGCGCCGGCGCTCATGCCGGAATCGCCATCCGACGCGTTGGCAAGGGTTAGCACGACGAAGATGAACAGGCCGACGCCCGCGATGCTCGGGGTGAGCGTGCGAACGATGGCGAGCTCGGACATAAAGGCGCGTTTCATTTCGAAGCCCCTTTCAGCATGAGGCGCAGATAGTCATCAATGGTTGCCCGATCGCAGGGAATCTCGGGAAAGGCCTCGAGCGTTTCGCGACGGTTGGGCACGAGCACGTCCACGCTATAGGCGTGGTGGACGGCACGGGCGCCTTCGACGCAAGCCATAAGCTCGGCGGCCTGTGCTTGGGTACAGTGGGCGATGCCGGCGCGGTCGGTAATGTCCTCGCGCGGCAGGTCAAAAATAATCGAGCCATTATCCTGTCTCTTATACACATCTCCGAGCCCACGAGACAT
>CABSYS010000208.1:0-3466 GCA_902482045.1 uncultured Collinsella sp. | reverse complement strand
ACCTATTAAGTCGTCGGCAGCGTCAGATGTGTATAAGAGACAGCTACTGGAGTGGCCACCAAAACTTGCCATCGCCAAACCGCTCGCGGCGGCAATGACAACCAGAATCGCCACCACCACCGCTTTATGCCCGAGCAACTTGCCCGCCCAGCGGTCCATCCGTTTAACCCGTTCGTGTTGCTCGCGCTGCGCCATAGCAAACACCTCCCAACACCATCGTGTCAGGAAACGAGCGTCGCAGCTTCCGCACGTCCACACTAGTTTTCGCGGTCAAACCAAATACCGACCAAAACCTTGCGCGAACATGTCCATTTATTCAGTCACGCGTCAGCGAATGAACATCTTGACATCATTTGCCCAGATAGCAAAAGACCGACGATACAGGCGCATCGTCGGTCTATGCAGGCAATTACTCGTGATCTTGGTAAATCTCACGCGGAGCAAGCTCCGAATGTTTGCGTTTTAAGGTCTTAGGGGCCTTATACGTGTTGCTGGAGAAGTCGATGTACTCGGTCTGCTTAAGCAGGCGCTCGATCATCTCCTCGTGGTCGAACAGCTCCCAGGCCTCATGCACGGCATCGAGTTTGGCGTGCGTCTCGGGACGACGCGGCATAAACAGCGTGCAGCAGTCGGGCGCTGCCTCAGTAGATATATCGAACGTGCCGATCTCCTGAGCGCGCGCAATGATCTCCTGCTTGTCGGACCCGATGAGCGGACGGAACACGGGAATCTTCACGGCCTCGTTGACGGCCATGATGTTCTCGAGCGTCTGGGAGGCGACCTGACCGAGCGACTCACCGGTCACGATGGCCTTGGCGCCCTCAATATGCGCAATGCGCTCGGCAACCGAATACATGATGCGGCGATACATGATCACGCGCAGGTTGCTGGGGCAGGTGACGGAAATCTCACGCTGGCAATCGCCAAACGGCACCACGTACAGGCGGCCGATCTGGACACCCGGCTCAAGCGCACGGATGATGTCCTGCACCAAATACTCGCTCGTATCGGGAGTCTGCGGACGACCGGAGAAATGTACCGGCACGCACACCGCACCGCGACGCGCGAGCATCCAGGTCGCCACCGGAGAATCGATGCCCGACGACAGAAGCGTCACGACCTTGCTGGCAGAACCCACCGGCAGACCGCCCACGCCGCGCTCGGAGCGCGCGTACACGTAAACGCTACCCTGTACCACCAGTACGTGCACCATCGCATCGGGGTCATGCATTTGAACCTTTTTATCGGGGAAGGCCTCGCACAGCACCTCGCCCACCTGGCGATTGATATCAATCGAGGTGAGCTCATAGTCGGTATTGGAGCGCTTGGCGTGAACCTTAAACGAATCGAAGGGGCCAAACTCGCGCAGCGCCTTGACGGCGGCGGCGCAGTACTCCTGCGGGTCGCGGTTGGTGTGGTAAGCCAGGGACACACGGGCAACGCCGGGGACGGTGCGGATGACACGCGCCGCCTCGTCGGCCTGATGCTCGTTAAAGGTCACGAGGATATAACCGGAAATTCGAGACACGGCATTCACGGAAAAGGCGGCCAAGGCCGCCTTGATGTTATCCATGAGGATATGCTCAAAATGTGCGCGGTTCTTACCCTTCAGTCCAACCTCGTGATAGTGGACCAGGCAAACGCGAGCTGCCATTTAGGCTTCAGCAACCTTATGGCCGAGCGCCTTCTCGTAACGGGCCTCGTCGTAGGAGATATCGCCGTCGACGATCTCATCCATAGCCATCGAGATGGTATCGGCGCCGGAGAGCGCGATGGTGATGTCGTCGACATCCTGAACGGCAAGCACGCGGTTATGCTGGCCACGCAGCATGCTATTGATGTCGCAGGCACGCTTGGAGGCAAGCGAAGCGAGCAGGAAGCGGTTGTGATCGGTCTTCTCCAGAAGATCGTCAATGCAAGGCTTTACAACGGACACGGACCTCAGATCCTTTCATGCATATCGAGAACGCGAACGAGCTCGTCGGTCGCGCGGTCGAGATCGTCATTCACCACGACGTCGTCGTAGCGGTCGGCAAGGGCAAGCTCATGGGCGGCGTTTGCCATACGCAGCTCAATCGTCTCGGGCGTCTCGGTACCGCGACCGACTAGACGCTCGCGAAGCACCTCGAGCGAAGGTGGCTTGATAAAGATCAGCACGGCCTCGGGGAAACGCTCCTTGACCTGCAGGGCACCCTGGACATCGATCTCCAAGATGAGAGACGAACCAGAGGCGAGCTTGGACTGAACCTCGCTCACCAATGTGCCGTAGCAGTTACCGTGGACCTCGGCCCACTCAACAAACTCACCGTTTGCCACGCGGCGGTCGAACTCCTCGCGCGTCAGGAAAAAGTAATTGACGCCATCGACCTCGCCTTTGCGTGGGGCTCGCGTGGTAGCCGAAACCGTCAGGCCCAGGTTAGAGCGACGCTCGCGTACACGAGTGACGAGCGTGCCCTTGCCCGCGCCTGACGGTCCAGAAATCACAAAGAGCTTTGAATCCTGAGCGCTCACTTATTTGGTCAGCTGCTCGAGGAGCTGCTCGCGCTGACGGACGCCAAGGCCCTGGACGCGACGGGTAGCGGAGATGCCGAGCTCCTCCATGATCTTGGCGGCCTTGGCCTTGCCATAACCGGGGAGAGACTCGATGAGGGTGGAAACCTTCATGCGGGAAGCAATGGGGTCATCGGAGTTGAGCACGGATTCGAGGGACTTCTCACCCTTCTTGATCTGCTCACGGAGCTCTGCGCGAGCGTGACGCGCGGCGGCAGCCTTCTCAAGAGCCTGCTTGCGCTGCTCATCGGTAAGCTGAGGGAGTGCCATTCGTACCTCCAAATAGTTGGGTTATATCTGATTCAATATTTGGCATTTTAGCACGTAAAACGTACAAAATGGCCAATTGCGGCTCCATAGGTTAGACGATACCCGCAAAAAGTGCAATATATCGCGCTAAAAGATGAGCCCCTGACCTGCGATTCCACACAAAGGATGGGAAAGTTTTCGCAGGCACAGGGGCTAATTTGTGCTAATGAGACCCAAAAGTGGTGACTTAAGGGAATCTTTTATGCGACGTTTTCGACCAGCTCGGCAACGATGGCGTCAAACGCGGCAACCGGATCATCGGCGCCGGTAATGGGGCGGCCAACCACGATATGGCTCGCGCCGCGCTCGATAGCCTGGGAAGGCGTGGCCACGCGGGACTGATCGCCCAACGCGGCGCCAACCGGACGCACGCCCGGGGTCACAATCAGCGCATCGGGGCCCAGCAGCTCACGCATGTCATGAGCCTCCATCGGCGAGCACACGATGCCGTCGATACCGTTGGCCTGGGCGAGTTTTGCCAGACGGGCGGCCTCCTCGGCAACGGGCGACTCGACGCCGATCTCGCTCAGCGCATCCTGATTCATGCTCGTAAGCACGGTGATGGCGACGAGCTTGGCTCGGTCCTCGCGCGCCTCCTCGGCACCCT
>CABSYS010000207.1:0-3493 GCA_902482045.1 uncultured Collinsella sp. | reverse complement strand
AGATCTGCGCATGTCTCGTGGGCTCGGAGATGTGTATAAGAGACAGGTCCTGATGTCGAGGTTCTGCTCCTCAACCATGCCGCGGGTTTCCGCGATTTCTGCGGGCGTGATCGCCATCCTTGCGCTCCTATCTGCCAAAACGAGCATAGTCTTATCTATTCTAACGTGCCGCACGCGCCAAGTGGCGCATGCGGCACGTTTTGGTGCTCGGTTGTTTCCGTTGTGTTACTGCCCAAAGACCTCTTCGGCGATGCGCGCGCTCTCGGCGGCGTCCTTGGCGTAGTAGTCCGCGCCGATCTGTTTGGCGTATTCGGGGGTGAGCACGGCGCCGCCCACGATGATCTTGACGCCCGGCACCTCGGCATGAAGCAGCTTGATGGTCTCCTCCATGGCGACGACGGTGGTGGTCATAAGCGCCGAGAGGCCGACGAGCTTGATGTCGCGCTCCTTGACGGTCTTGAGCACCTCCTGCGGGTCGACGTCGCGGCCTAGGTCAAAGACGGTATAGCCGTAGTTATCGAGCAGCATTTTGACGATGTTCTTGCCGATGTCGTGGATATCGCCCTTGACGGTGGCCACGCAGATCTTACCCTTGTCGGCAATCTCGCCGGCGGGCATCAGGCGTTTGATGGTATCGAAGCCCACGCGCGCGGCCTCGGCCGAGGCCATGAGCTGCGGCAAGAAGAACTTGCCCTGGTCAAAGAGGACTCCGACCTCGTCGAGGGCGGGGATAAAGTGATTGTTGATGAGGTCCATGGCGTCGTGATCTGCCAGCAGACGCTCAGTCTCGGCCGCGATTTCGCCTTTGCGGCCCGAGACGACCATGTGGCGGATGGGGTCGTCATCGGCGCTTGCGGTGGTGCTTGCGGCAGGCGCGGCATCGCTCGATGCTGACTGAGCGGCCGCCGGGTTCGCGGCGATCTTGTACGGGTCGGTCCAGCCGGCGTAGCGCTCGATGTATCCGGTCGAGCCCTCGTCCTCGACGCTCAGCACGCGATAGCTGTAGACGGTGTCCATAAAGCGCTTGGAACCCGGGTTCATGATGGGGGCGTCCAGACCTGCACCAAAGGCGGCGGCCAAAAAGACCGAGCCCAGCAGCGGGCGCGCGGGCAGGCCAAAGCTGATGTTCGATACGCCGAGTGCGCACTTGACGCCCAGGCGCTCCTTGCACATAGACATGGCGCGCAGGATCTGTTCGGCCTGGCGCTGGTTGGTCGAGGCGGTCATGACCAGGCAGTCGATGAGGATGCGGTCCGGGCCGATGCCGTAACGGGCGGCCTCGGCCACGATGCGCTCGGCGATGGCGAAGCGGGCCTCGGCGGTATCGGGGATGCCGCCCTCGTCGAGCGTAAGGCCGACAACGTTGGTGCCGTAGTGGGCGACCAGCGGAAAGATCTCATCCATGATCTGCTGTTTGCCATTGACCGAGTTGACGATGGGCTTGCCGGCGTAGCGACGTACGGCGGCCTCGACGGCGGCGGGGTCGGTGGAGTCGATCTGCAGCGGCAACAGCGTGGAGCCTTGGAGCTGCTCGGTCGCTTGCTGGATGACCTTGACCTCGTTGATCTCGGGCAGGCCCACGTTGACGTCCAAGATGTCGGCGCCCTGCTCCTGCTGGCTGATGCCCTGGCTCACGACGTAGTCCAGGTCGCCGTCGCGTAGGGCCTGCTGCAGGCGCTTTTTGCCGGTGGGGTTGATGCGCTCGCCGATGACGGCGATCTTGTGGCCGTCGCAGGGAAGGTCCACGACCGTTTGGGCGCTCGTGACCGACATGCTGGGCTTGTGGCGGCGCGGGCTGGGCGTGTGGTTGTCGATAAGCGTGCGCAAGGCCGCCATGTGCGTGGGCGTGGTACCGCAGCATCCACCGACGACGCTCACGCCGTCCTCGATCATGCCGGCGACGGCCTCGGCGTACTCGGGTGCCTGGATATCAAAGACGGTATTGCCGTCATCGTCCACGCGGGGCAGTCCCGCATTGGCCTGCACCATAACGGGCTTGTCGGTGACGGTGAGCATACGCGCGGCGAGTCCTCGGAGCTCGGCCGGGCCCTGGCTGCAGTTGATGCCCAAAACGTCGGCGCCGATGGCGTCGAGGGTGATGGCGGCGACCTCGGGGCTCGTGCCCAAGAAGGTGCGGCCGTCTTCCTCAAAGGTCATGGTGGCAAAGACGGGCAGGTCGGAATTCTCGCGGCAGGCGAGGACTGCCGCCTTGATCTCGGCAAGGTCGGTCATGGTCTCGATAATAAAGAGGTCCACACCCGCGGCGACGCCGGCGCGCACTTCCTCGGCAAAGAGGTCGTAGGCCTCGTCGAAGCTCAGAGTACCCAGGGGGCGAAGCAGCGCGCCGATGGGGCCGATATCGCCGGCGACGTAGCGGGCGCCGGCCTCGCGGGCACAGGCGACAGCGGCGGCAAAGACGTCTGCCACGGTGGCAGCACCGTCGAGCTTGTGGGCGTTGGCGCCAAAGGTGTTGGCGGTGATCACGTCACAGCCAGCCTCGACATATTGACGTTGGATATCGGTGATAACCTGGGGCTCCTCAAAGTTGAGCAGCTCGGGCAGGGCGCCGGCCTTCATGCCGGCCGCTTGCAACATGGTGCCCATGCCGCCGTCGAACAGCAGGTGTCCCGTGCCCTCGATAGCGGCGCGCAGGCGATCGTCCTTAATGCGAAGGTCATCGATCGTGCGTGTCTTGTATGCAGCGCCATTGCGGCGTGCGGCATCAACGGGCGCCGCCAGCGCGGCGCCGTCCAGATCATGAGTGATAAGCGGAGTAAACATCGATGGCTCCTAATGGCTGGAATAGCAGGTAGTGTGGGCGGCGCGGAAGCGGCAGCGCTCGTGCATACGGCAGATATTGCAGGTGGGGCGGCTCTGGGCGTCGTGGACTTCGCCGTCGAACAGACCAATCACAGCGGTCACGCTCTTGGTGGGCATGAGCAGGCTGGTGGGGGTGACGGTAAGTCCAATGAGGCGCGTGGCATTGAGTGCATCCACGATCGAGCGCTGGGCAGAGAGCGGGCAGTCGCCATAGCCGGGACTGAAGCGCCAGTTGCCGGCGAGCCCGTGTGCGGTGGCCGCGGCCTTGACTTGCTGGTCCATCTGCTCGACGGCGGCTTCTACATAGGCAGAGCATGCGGCGTCGAGCACGGCGCCTTCCAGAGGTTGCTGGGTTCCGGTGGTTCGCAGACGGCGTTCGGCAGACATCCCGAGGGTACATGCCATGAGCGCCGCCAGGCGGGCGTCCTTAAGGTGGCGATAGATATCACGACCCCGCAGCTCAACATTGGTGCCAACCAAGCGAATGCAGGGCTCGCCCTGCTCATCAACGCCCGTGGCATCGACGGCAAACACGCGTCGCACGCCGCGGGGCTCGATATCCAGCTCTAGGCGCTCGACCACAAGCTCAATTCGTCGTGACAGCTCGGGCTCAATCTGCTGGCCGCCGTAGCCCAGATACCGCAGCATCTCGGCACGGTCGACACGAGGGTGG
>CABSYS010000206.1:0-3516 GCA_902482045.1 uncultured Collinsella sp. | reverse complement strand
GGCAGCGTCAGATGTGTATAAGAGACAGCTGCGGCACCGAGCCCGAGAAGCGCGACCTTGAGCAGTGGTACTTCAAGATCACCGAGTACTCCCAGGAGCTGCTCGACGATCTGGAGAAGCTCCCCGGCTGGCCCGAGCGCGTCAAGCAGATGCAGGCCAACTGGATCGGCCGCTCCGAGGGCGCCGAGGTCGACTTTACCCTGTGCGACAAGGATGGCGAGCCCATCGAGGGCGACGAGGGCAAGATCACCGTCTTCACCACGCGAGCCGACACACTCTTCGGTGTCTCCTTCTTTGTCCTGGCTCCCGAGTATGCGCGCCTGCACGAGCTCGTCGAGGGCACGGAGTACGAGGAGGCCGTGACCAAGATCGTCGAGGACTCTAAGCATATCTCTGCCGTCGAGCGTGCCCAGGGCACCCTCGAGAAGCACGGTGCCTTTACCGGCCGCTACGTGGTAAACCCCGTCAACGGCGAGAAGGTCCCCGTGTGGGTTGCCGACTATGTCGTTGCCGACTACGGCACCGGCGCCGTCATGGCCGTTCCCTGTGGCGACCAGCGCGACTTTGAGTTTGCCCGCAAGTACGACCTGCCTATTGTGCCGATCATCCTGGACGATGACGATCGTGCTGCCGTCGAGGCTAGTGGCGAGACCATCGATACCTTCCATGCCGAGACCGTCGACTGGGATTGCGCCCACGCTGCCGAGGGCACGCTCGTCCAGTCCGGCAAGTACACCGGAATGCGCGGCGGCAAGCACTCCGAGGGCGAGGCTGCCATCGTGGCCGACCTCGAGGCCATGGGCTGTGGTCGTCGCAAGGTCGAGTTCCGTCTGCGCGACTGGCTCATTTCCCGTCAGCGCTATTGGGGCAACCCCATCCCGGCCATCCACTGCGAGCACTGCGGCATCGTGCCCGTGCCCGAGGACCAGCTGCCGGTGACGCTGCCCGAGAACCTGGACCTGGGCGCTGGCGAAACCCTTGCCGAGTGCAAGGAGTTCTACGAGACCACCTGCCCGGTCTGCGGCCGCCCGGCCAAGCGCGAGACCGATACCATGGACACCTTTACCTGCTCCAGCTGGTATTACCTGCGCTATACCGATCCGCACAACACTGAGCTGCCCTTCTCCCGTGAGGCTGCCGACCGTTGGATGCCCGTCGATAACTACATCGGCGGCATCGAGCACGCCATTTTGCACCTGCTTTACAGCCGCTTCTTTACCAAGGCCCTGCGCGACCTCGGCCTGCTGAGCGTTGACGAGCCCTTCACCAACCTGCTGTGCCAGGGTATGGTCAAGGACGAGAACGGCGACACCATGTCCAAGTCCAAGGGCAACGTCGTGCCCCCGAGCTCGGTCATCGAGCCCTACGGCGCCGACACCATGCGTCTGGCGATCCTGTTTATCGCCCCGCCCGAGAAGGACTTCGACTGGGATCCCAAGGCCGTCGAGGGCGCCAACCGCTTCATTAAGCGCGCCTGGCGTATCGTGTGGCAGCTCGTCCAGTCTGGCGACGTCAACGTTGCCTTTGACAAGTCCGCGCTCGATGAGACCGCGATGAAGCTCTATCGCGAGCGTCACCGCACCATCGCCAAGTGCACCGAGGACTTCGACCGCGGCCAGTTCAACACCGCGATCTCGGCCGTCATGGAGCTCGTCAACGCGGCGAGCGCCTACCTCAACGCTACCGAGGGTACCGCCCGCGACAAGGCGCTGTGCTACGGCGTGGCTAAGGATATCGTGAGCGTCCTTGCCCCCATCTGCCCGTTCTGGGCCGACGAACTGTGGCACGAGGCACTCGGCTGCGAGGGCAATGCCTACACTGCCGCCTGGCCCGAGTTTGACCTGGCCGAGTCCATCGAGGACACGGTGCAGATCGTCGTACAGGTGCTCGGCAAGGTCCGCGGCCGCGTCGACGTTGCCCGCGGCGCCTCCAACGAGGAGATGCAGGCTGCCGCCGAGGAAGCCGTTGCCAAGTGGCTTGAGGGCAAGACGGTCGTCAAGGCCATCTGCGTGTCCGGCAAGCTGGTCAACCTGGTGGTCAAGTAAGCGGTGCGCGCATAGCTGACATGAAAAAGCGAGGGACGATTCCGCAGGGAGTCGCCCCTCTTTTTGGATATGGATACTTGCGACAACATCCAATTATCCGTTTCTTGTGGAGAACCTGTGCTTGCACTCATCTGCAGGTTTGCGTTGTGCTTGCACGTTTCCGCAGCTATTGGTATAGTTTGCTTGCAAATGAAGTTGTAATTGAAAGAAGTGGGGTTTCGGCCCCGCTTCTTTTTTGTATGGATGGAGGTGCCGCAATGGTCAAGACCAAGACCGAGCAGGCGATCATCGACGCGCTCGAGGCCGTCGCTCCCCAGCACGATGTCGACATCGTCGATGTTGAGCTCGTGGGTGCCACCAAGGCCCCCTGCGTGCGCGTGCGTATCGAGGGTGCCGAGGGTCAGAGCCTGTCGCTCAATGACGTCACGGCCAACACCAAATGGGTCGGCGATGTAATTGAGGAGCTCGACCCCATTTCTTCGAGCTATACGCTCGAGGTGTCGAGCCCGGGTATGGCGCGCCCGCTGCGCCGCCCGAGTGACTTTGCCCGCTTTGTGGGCGAGAACTGCGAGCTCACCTCCACCGCCACCGAGGGCCGTCGCAAGTACGCCGGCAAGATTGCCGCCGCCACCGAGACGAACGTGACCCTCGAGCTCGAGGACGGCGAGTCCGTCACCCTCGATTTCTCTGATGTTAAAAAGTGCAAGTTGAAGCCCACCTATGACTTCAAGCCCGCGAAGGAAGGAAAGTAAGATGGCAGCATCCGACATGATGTCCGCCCTGATGGAGCTTTGCCAGGAGAAGCACATCGACCAGCTCTACCTGATCGACCGCCTGGAGCAGTCGCTCGCCAAGAGCTATGCCGAGATCCTGCATCTTGAGTGGGGCGCCAAGGTGACCATCGACCGCACCACCGGCAAGATCTACGTCTACCGTCTGGAGCCGATCGACGATTCAATGGACGAGGAGGGCAACTTCACCGAGTTCGAGGAGATCGACGTCACTCCCAAGAACACGAGCCGCATCGCCGCCCAGCACGCCAAGGCCGAGATCAACGCCATCGTGCGCAACTCCGCCCGCGAGCAGATCTACGAGGAGTTCTCCGGCCGCATCGGTGACCTCATCAGCGGTACCGTGCTGCAGTCCACACCCGACTTCACGATCGTCAAGATTCGCGAGGGCGTCGAGGCCGAGCTTCCGCACTTCGACCAGCGCCGTTACGAGAACGAGCGCAATGAGCGTCCGATGGGCGAGCGCTACCTGCACAACCAGCACATCAAGGCCGTGATTATCGACGTCCGCGACCCCAACTCCAACCTGCAGCCGGTTCGCGGCGAGCACAGCCGTCCGCCGATCGTCATCTCCCGCACCCATCCCGAGCTCATGCGTCGTTTGTTTGAGCAGGAGGTGCCCGAGATCTATGCTGTCTCTTATACACATCTCCGAGCCCACGAGACATGCGCAGATCTCG
>CABSYS010000205.1:0-3517 GCA_902482045.1 uncultured Collinsella sp. | reverse complement strand
TCTTCCAGTTGGGATAGTGGTCTTTCATGCCTCTTGCTGATGTCTTTAGCCTGCTCGTTTTGGGTCAGGGCAAATCCGGTCTCGATGTCGCCCGCTGGGCGCTGGCACATCCCGAGCGCGTAAGTGCCGTTACCGTGTATGGCGGTGGCACCTCTGAGCCCAATGACGCCACGCGTGCGCTCGAGGCTGCTGGTGCGTCGTTTGTCTATGGGACCGAACAGGTCGAGGGCGCCTATGACGTATGCGTGACGTGCCCGGGCATCTCGGAGTTCTCGGGCTTCTTTAAGGCCGGGCGCGAGCGTGCCGCCCAGATTATGGGTGAGCCCGAGTTTGCCTATCGCCTGTCGCCCGATAACTGGATTGCCATCACGGGCACCAACGGCAAGACGACCACCACGTCGCTGACTGATTATCTGCTTAAGGCTGCCGGCGAGGCCAGCGTTGCTGTCGGCAACATCGGCGAGCCGCCGGTCAACGAGATTGACGGCCGAGCCCACAACGAGTGGTTTGTGGCTGAGCTCTCGAGCTATCAGATTGCTACGACAACCGAGCTCCACCCCCGCGTGGCGGTGCTGCTCAACATCACTCCCGACCACTTGGGCTGGCATAAGAGCCATAAGAACTATGCACTTGCCAAGATCAAACTGTTTGACAATATGGTCGATGACGATCTGGTGGTTGTCGACGTCGAAGACGCCGGCATTCACGAGTTCGATGAGTACATCTACACGCCGGGTCGTCGCATCTGCAAGGTTGCCTTTGACGAGCCTGAGGGCGAGGATGCCGCCTTTGTGCGCGATGGCAAGATGATCGTGCGTCTGAAGGGTGTCGAGACCCCGCTCATCGCTACATCCGAGCTCAAGATCTCGGGCCATCACAATGTTATCAATGCCCTGTGCGCTGCCACGGCTGCCTTGGCAGTCGGTGCCGATGTCGATGGTGTCTGCCGCGGTCTTGCCTCGTTCCAGCCGCTCGAGCACCGCGTGGAGCCGTGTGGCGAGATTGACGGCGTGCGCTACGTCAACGATTCCAAGGCGACCAACACCGATGCGGTCGAGAAGGCACTGACGGCATTTCCCGATGACGACGTGATCTTGCTGCTCGGCGGCCACGATAAGGGCACGCCGCTCACGGACTTCGCGCGCGTCGTTATGGACAACGTGCGCTCGGTCGTCTGCTTTGGCGATGCGCGCGAGCGCTTCACCGCCGCTATGGACGAGGCTGATGTCGATGGCGATGTGGATATCGCCCAGGCGGATGACCTGTGCGACGCCGTGGACGTTGCCCGTTCGCTTTCGAGCCGTGGTGACGTGATCTTACTTTCTCCTGCCTGCTCTTCGTTCGATGAGTTCTCGGGCTATGAGGAGCGCGGCCGCGTGTTTAAGGACTACGTGGCTCAGCTTGCCGCTACAGCGAAATCACAAATGGAATAGGGGTTGCGGTGAGAGAGGAGAGCCCCCGACAAGGTATGAGGAGGCCCGACTCGGACCGTGCTTCCTCACGTCGCACCACACCGCGTTCCAGCCGCGGCGGGCAGTCGTTTAGCGAACGCTATATTGCCGGCGTTCCCGCCCGTATCATGCGCCCCCGTTTGATATTTATGGCTTGCCTGTTTAGCTTGGTTTGCTTTGGCTTGCTGATGGTGTACTCGGCATCTTCGGTCGAGGCACTGCACGAGAATGGTACGGCGACGTTTTTCCTGTTTCGACAGGCCGCGTTTGCCGGAGTTGGCGTGCTGGCTATGGTTGCCATCGTGCGCGTCTTGCCGGACAGTTGGTTTGGGGAAGACGTGCTCAGGATCTTCCTCATGGGCATGATAGGGCTACTGGTTCTGGTGTTCTTTATGGGTAGCGGCAGTCGTGGCGCCACGCGCTGGCTCAACATCGCCGGTATTCAGTTCCAGCCGTCTGAGTTTTTAAAGCCGTTCGCCATCGCGTATTCGGCCATCATGCTCGACCGCATCTTTTCGCCCGGCGGCAACATCAACGAGTTTCTTCGCAACATGGGCGTCTACCTGGGCATTTCGCTCTTTCTGATCTTTGTTCAGCCCGATTTTGGCACCGTCTTGATCATCTTGCTGACCCTCATGTGCATGGCGTTGTTTGCGGGATTGGACCCCAAATATATCGTTTGGACGGTCGTTGCCGGCATCGCCGTCATTGCGATCGCCCTTATCGCCGAGCCGTATCGTATGACGCGTGTCGAGGTTGCTTGGAATCCTTGGGCAGACGAATATGGCGACGGCTATCAGGCCACGCTTGCCATCATGGCGTTTGCCTCGGGCGGCCTGTTCGGTCGCGGTGTCGGCAACTCCACCATGAAGTACTCGTATTTGCCCGAGGCGCATAACGACTACATCTTGGCTATCATCGGCGAGGAAGTTGGCTTTATCGGAACCGTGCTGTTCTTCTTGGTGTTTGCGATGCTGATCTACTCGGCGTTTCGCATTGCCGAGCAGGCGACCGACCGTCGCGGAGCACTTATGGCATCGGGTTCCGCGGTCATCCTTGCGGTGCAGTTTTTGATCAACGCGCTGGGCATTCTCAATGTGTTTCCCATGACGGGCAAGCCGCTGCCGTTTATTAGCTACGGCGGCTCGTCGATTATCGTGTCGCTTATGCTCGCCGGTCTGATCCTGCGCGTTTCGTATGAGAGCGCCCGTCGCGATGAGTACGACCGTCGTCGCGAGAGCTTTGCCGTTATGGATGAGAGTACCGCCGGCGTGCCCCACGTGCGCGGTGAGCGATCTTCGCGTAACGGTTTTACCGTCCTGGATGGCTCTGCGACCGAGCCAGCAACCCGTCCGCGTCAGCGAACGGCGCCGCAAGGTCGTCCTCAGCGCCCCAGTCCTCGCAATGCGGGCGGCGGATATAATCGAATCGATTTGAATTCGGACCCGTCGGCGCGTTTGCGCACCGATGACCAGGGGCCGCGTGTACGAAGGGATTACCATGACCGATAAGATGACCGTTGCTATTGCAGCTGGCGGCACGGCAGGACATATCAACCCCGCGCTCGCCTTGGCCGAGGAGCTGCGTGACCGCGGTCATCGCGTTGTGTTCGTGGGCCAATCGCGCAAGCTCGAGGGTCGTCTGGTTCCCGAGGCCGGATTCGATTTTGTGCCCATCACGGTCACGGGCTTCGATCGCTCCCGTCCCTGGACGGCACTGACCTCGCTGTGGCGCGTCAACAAGGCGAAGAGTGCGCTTGCCCGTCACTTCTCGAAGGTCGGTAAGCCCGATGCCGCTATCGGCTTTGGTGCTTACGTTGAGGTCCCGCTGCTGGGTTGGTGCAAGGGCGCCGGCGTTCCGTATCTGCTGCACGAGCAGAACTCTGTTCCGGGTCTGGCCAATAAGATGATGAACTTACATGCCGCCCGCGTGTGCATTTCGGTACCTGCGGCCCGCGCGGTCTTTGAGCGCGAGGGCGACCCCGACCATGTGCTCATGACGGGCAATCCCGTGCGCCTGTCTCTTATACACATCTGACGCTGCCGACGACTTAATAGGTGTAGATC
>CABSYS010000204.1:0-3555 GCA_902482045.1 uncultured Collinsella sp. | reverse complement strand
CGAGATCTGCGCATGTCTCGTGGGCTCGGAGATGTGTATAAGAGACAGGACTTATGCCTGCTGCCAGGTGTCGACGAGTTCCTTGGCGGCGGCGTAGGGGTCGTCGGCGCTGCAGACGGCGCTCACCACAAAGAAGCCGTCGACGCCGGTGGCCTTGAGCTGCGGCAGGTCGGCCGTCTTGACGCCGCCGCCCACTACGATGGGCACGGGGCTTGCCGCGTGGAGTGCGGCCAGATCCTCAAAGCTCTTGGTGATGATGGAGCCATCGGCTGCGCGTCCGCAGTCGCGCTTGGTCTCGGTCTCGTGGAGCGGGCCGATGCCCAGGTAGTCGACCAAGCTCATGTCGGCGGTCTTGGCGTACTCGAGCATCTCCTCGCAACGGGCCGAAAGGCCCACGATGGCATCGGGGCCCAACAGCTTGCGGCAGACCTCGACGGGAATATCGCTCTGGCCCACGTGCACGCCGTCGACGGCAATACCCTGCTCGCGTGCGGCGAGTACGCAGTCAAGGCGGTCGTCGATCAGCAAGGCGACCTGACCGGTCTTGCCGGCCTGTGCGATTGCCTGCGCGGCGTCGCCGGTCAGCGCAATGATCTCGCGGGCGCTTGCCACCTTGGAGCGCACCTGGATGCAGGTAAAGCCTGCGTCGAGCGCCTGGGCCACCACATCGCCCACGGGGCGTCCCAGCGTGTTTTCGGGGCCGAGTACTAGATAGGCCGAGATATCAAGGTTGTCGCGGATGCTCATCGTGCTTCCTCCTGTTTCCTGATCTGTGCTTCCATGCGCTCGAGCTTGCCGGTCATGGTGTCGGTAAATCCGGGTCGAATATCGGCTTTGAGCACGACTTCGGTGCGGATGCCCTTGCTCGCCAACACAAAGGTCGCGTCGCGCACGACCTGCATGACCTCGTCCCAGTCGCCTTCGATCTCGGTAAACATCGAGGTGGTGCGGTTGGGAAGGCCGCTCTCGCGAATGACGCGCACGACCTCGGCGACCTCGGCGGACAGCTCGTCGCCCGTACCGCACGGGGCGATGGCCACGGCGACGAGCGTGTTCATGCCGGTATTGGTTGTGGGCTCGGACATGGCCTATGCCTCCTCGAGCTCGAGTCGGTTATCGGCAATGTCCTGGGCGGTTGCGCGGTAGAGCTCGTCGATAAAGGCGACCTTAAAGCTCGCCGGGGCATCGGCGACGGCGGCGGCACGCGTGCCGGCTACGTTGTAGACGGCGGTGCCGCAGACGGCGGCCGTAAACGGGTCGGCGGCGCAGGCGTACACGGCCAGCACGCCGCCCTGTGAGCAGCCGCAGCCGGTGATCTTGGACATGAGCGGGCTGCCGCCGTGGGACTTGGCCACGGTCGTGCCGTCGGTGATCAGGTCGACTTCGCCCGAGACGACCACGGCGCCGCCGGTGTAGCGGGCGAGCGCCACGGCGGCATCGCGGGCGGCGTCGACCGTGTCGGTGGTATCGACACCGCGCACGCGGCTCAGATCGGCCGCCTCGCCCTCAAGACCCCACAGGCCGGCGAGTGCGATGATCTCGGAGGCGTTGCCGCGTACGATGGCGGGCTTGTACTGCTTGAGCTCGTTTACCAGCTGGGTGCGCAGGCTACCGATGCCCAGGCCCACCGGATCGAGCACCCAGGGCTTGCCGGCGTCGTGTGCCGCCTTGGCCGCGCGAGGAATCGTCTGCTCGTAGATGGGGAAGAGCGTGCCCATGTTGAGATAGATGGCGCCGCCGCCGGCAACGAGCGCCTCGCCCTCGTCGGGCAGATAGACCATGGCGGCCGAACCGCCCACGGCGAGCTGCGCGTTGGCGACAAAGTCGATCGTCACCGTGTTGGTGATGGAGCCGGCCATCGGATTGGTGGCGCGAATCTCCTCCACGGCCTTGACCATATGTTGCTTAAGCTGTTCCGAATCAATCACTGCACATGCCTCCTTGGCATAGAAAAGGGGCGCTGTGCATAGACAGCGCCCCTGTAAAGGCGGCATGCTCCCTACGCCAGCATTAACTGACAGGTTCAAAGGATTGAGCCCCATGCCCTCTCAGCCTTGTGGTTTGCACCGCCGGCACTCCCGCATCGAATCTGTTGTCCCTATACTAACGCACCTGCCAAAAAGGGACAGGTTTATTTTGGCAGGTCGTTACAATAGGTAGGACCGATACGAATGGGGGCCTTATGATTGAACTTGTGCTGACCGATATGGACGATACGCTGATTCCAGCCGGGCATGACGGCGCCAGCGACTACGCCATCGAGGGCATTCATGCCATGCAGGCGGCGGGTCTGCACTTTGGCCCGGTTTCGGGTCGTCAGCCGTCCGCGATGGGCTGGATGTTCAAAAATCGTTCCGAGTGTTTTTCGACTGGCGCGTTCTGTAACGGCCAGGTGATGTTTGTCGGCGGCGAAGTGGTCGCCTCGCACGCAATCGACAACGATGCTCTGATGCGTTTGGCCGACTATCTGGAGCAAGAGACCGACGATACATTTTTAAAAGTCTATAGCCTGGGCGATGACTTTTGGGGCAACGATGCCTATTGCGTGACGAGTGATCCCGAGCGCGTTCGTCGCGCCATGGAGTCGGGCGGCAACGCATGGCTCAAAGGCGAAGAGGCCCCGTGCCGTCCTGTCGTCGATGACGCGCCGGTGTTCAAGGCGAATATCTGGAGTGCCCGTTCGCGTGAGGAGCTCGCGGAGCTACGCGAGCGCGTTGCCGTTGAGGTGCCGGAACTCTCGCTTGTGTTTCCCAACAATCGTGTGCGCCTGTTCGACATCCTTCCGGCCGGTTGGGACAAGGGTTGCGCTGCGCTGGAGTTGGCGCGCGCTTTGGACCTGACGCCCGATGAGGTGGCCGTATTTGGCGATTCCGATAACGATCTGCCCATGATCGATGCCGTTCCCAACTCCGTTGCAGTCGCCAATGCCAACGAGGCCGTCACGGCTGCCGCGCGCTGGCATATCGGCGCTGCGGTAGACGATGCGGTTGCCGGGGCTCTGCATCAGATTGCCGCCTGTGCCGCGACGGGGGAGATGCCGCCGTTTATGCGTCAGATGGATACGACGGGTTTCGACGTCACGAACGTCTAGGGAGAAAGCTATGAAGCTCCAACAGCTCAGGTATGTCGTCAAAGTTGCCGAATGCGGCAGCATCACCGAGGCCTCGCGCCGGCTCTTTGTGTCGCAGCCTTCGATTACCGCATCGATCCGCGATCTCGAAAACGAGATGGGTGTGCATATCTTTGAGCGCACCAACAAGGGTGTCATTGTGTCCGAGGAGGGCGAGACCTTCTTGGGCTACGCGCGCCAGGTGCTCGACCAGGCCGATCTGCTCGAAGGCAAGTACAAGGGCGCGTCCGAGCAGGTGCCGCACTTTAGTGTGAGCTGCCAGCATTATTCCTTTGCCGTTAACGCGTTTGTCGATGTGATTCGTGAGTTTGATGCCGCGCGCTACGACTTTACCCTGCGCGAGGAGCAGACTCACGAGATTATCGAGGACGTCGCGCATATGAAAAGCGAACTGGGCATCCTGTACTTATCCGAGCATAACCGCG
>CABSYS010000203.1:0-3563 GCA_902482045.1 uncultured Collinsella sp. | reverse complement strand
GCATTAAAGCTGCCCGATTTTAGAGCGGGGGAGCGCGCTTACGATTTGCTGGAGCAGGTCGCCGGCCGCGCCGGCCGCGGCGATCGCCCCGGCGAGGTCATTATCCAGACCTATCTGCCCGAGGACCCGGTCATTCGCGCCGTCGCCGAGCACGACCGTTCAATCTTTACCGACTACGACCTGGAACAGCGTCGCGACGCCCTGTATCCGCCGTTCGTGCGCCTGGCCAACATTTTGGTATGGTCGGCGAATGCGGATGACGCGCGGGACTACATCGGTCGCATCGCGAAGCTCCTCAAGCGCCGCTGGCATGCCGCCGCGCCCGACTTTTTGCGGGCGGGGAGCGCCGTGCCCCAGGTGCTGGGCCCGGCTTCGTGTGTAATCGAGAGAGCCAAGGACCGTTACCGCTTCCATCTGCTTGTAAAGTCGCCGGTAGGGTACCATGTCTCTGATGATATCGACGCCTGCCTCAAAGAGGTGGGCTCCGTGCGCGGCGTGAGCGTGAGCGTTGACGTCGACGCCTATGATTTGATGTAACAACCCGAAAGGATGGCCATGGAAGCCAACGGAATCGTACTGTCGCCCGACCCTCGTCTGCGCCAGGAGTGCGCCGTCATCGAGGAGATCACCCCGGCGATCGAGGCGCTTGCCGAGAAGATGAAGAAGATGATGTTCGACAACGGCGGTTGCGGCCTGGCTGCCCCGCAGATTGGTGAGCTCATCCAGCTCGTCACCATCGACTGCGATTACAGCGACAAGAATGACTATGATCCGTACGTGCTCATCAACCCTGTCATTGTTGAGCAGAGCGACCATCTGGTGCCGTTTAGCGAGGGCTGTCTGTCTATCCCTGGCATTAGCTGCGAGATCGAGCGTCCCGATCACGTTGTTGTCGAGGCGTATGACCTGGATGCCAACCTGATTCGCTACGAGGCCACGGGCGATCTGTTCTGTGTGTGCCTACAGCACGAGATCGATCACCTGCACGGCAACACCATGTTCGAGCGCCTTAAGCCGATGCAGAGGATTAAGGCCGTCAAGGAGTACCAGGACGCCCTGGCCCGCGGCGCTCGACCGGGCGAGACCGAATAGGTTTGTCCGTCCCCGAGGCGCCCGCCTATATCATCCCGTGCTCAAACATTCTCGCTGCGCTGCGAAACTGCGCGCGGGACGATATAGGCGGGCGCCCCGGGGACTACGTTGACGCTGCTTGTCTCGCCCGGGTGCCGTTGGGTCAGGGAGGGGCGTCTTCGCTGATAATTGCTTTGTTGGAAGAGCTGCTTTTATGCGGCTCTTTCTTTGTTTTTGGGTATATTTGTTTCTGTTGAATTGTTATTGCGGCTGGGTGCGCTTGCGACCTGGAACGCTTTTTTGTAGCCGTCTCGGCTCGTTATTGAGAGGAGACTATCTTTTATGCGTATTGTGTTTATGGGTACGCCTGCTTTTGCTGTGCCTTCGCTGACTTCGCTTGTTGAGGCTGGGAACGAGATTGCGCTTGTTGTTACTCGTCCCGATGCTGTTCGTGGGCGTGGTAAGAAGCTTGAGCCTTCTCCTGTTAAGTCCAAGGCGCTTGAGCTGGGGTTGCCGGTTATTGAGGCCAATCGTATGACGCCGGAGGTTGTTGAGGCGCTCCAAGCTGCGCAGGCTGATATTTTCTGTGTGGCTGCCTATGGCTGCATTTTGCCTGATGAGGTGCTGCATGTGGCGCCGCTTGGTATTGTGAATGTTCATGCTTCGCTGCTGCCTCGTTGGCGTGGTGCTGCTCCCATTCAGCGTGCCATTCTTGCTGGTGACGAGGTTGCCGGTGTTTCCATTATGCGCATTGGGCATGGCGTTGATACGGGCGCTTATTGCGCCCAGGCGTCTACGTCGGTTGCCGGCAAGCATGCCGAGGCGCTCACGATGGAGCTTGGCGAGCTGGGCGGCAAACTGCTTGCCGATACGCTTCCCTCGCTTGCCGATGGCTCGGCTGTTTGGACTGAGCAGGATGAGTCGCTCGTCACTCATGCTGCCAAGATTTCCAAGCAGGAGATGCGTCTGGATCCGCAGCTGGCGGCGCTCGATTGCGTGCGTCATGTGCTCGCTTCGTCCGACACCGCGCCCGCTCGTTGTGTGATCGCTGGCAAGACGGTTCGCGTGCTCGATGCCGCGCCGGCTGATGTGTCGCTTGGCGAGGGTACTGTTGCCGTCAAGAGCAAGCGTGTTTACCTGGGCCTTTCCGATGGCGCGGTTGAACTGCTCGAGGTTAAGCCCGATGGTAAGCGTGCCATGACTGCTTCTGCCTGGGCTGCCGGCCTGCAGGGTGTCGACCTTGCGTGGGGTGTACTGTCATGAGCAAGTTATCTCCCGCGCGCAAGCTTGCGCTCGATGTGTTGATGGAGGCCGATCGCCGCGGTATGTATGCGCGCGACGTGCTCTCGTCCCGCGCTTCCGCCAAGGCCATTGACCAGCGTGATTCCGCTTTTGCCGCTCGTTTGGCGCTCGGTGTTGCCGCCACGCAGGGTATTTTGGATGAGTTGCTCGATCAGTTTTTGGATAAGCCCAAAAAGGTCGCGCCGCGCGTTCGCATGGCGCTTCGCATCTCGGCCTTCGAGATGCTCTATCTTCATACGCCGGGCCGCGTTGCCGTGAGCCAGGGTGTTGAGCTGGTGCGCAGCGGTGCTAAGTCTGCCGCGGGCCTGGCTAACGCGGTGCTGCACAAGGTTGCGGACAACGTGGAGGATTTTGCCACGGCATCTGACGTGGATGAGTCCGAGCGCCGTTTGGTTCGCCTTTCGCGTTTGATGGGTCTTCCTCGTTGGCTTTGCGCTCGTATTATGGCCTCGTTCGATACGCCCGAGGGCGCGCTCAACTTTGCCGGTAATCTGGCCCCCGCGCCGCTTGCACTGCACGAGAATGCGTTTGCGACCAAGGCCGACCCGTATATCTCGCAGCTCGTTGCGCCTGTCTTCCCGGGCTGCCATGCTCCGGTCGATGCCCAGGTCACGGTTGCTTCGGGCGTTTTTGAGCGCGCTGCCGCGGTTGCCTCGGACCTCAACGCTCAGCTTATCGCTACTGCCGCTACACGTCCCGGTCGTTGCCTGGAGATTGGAGCCGGTCGCGGCACCAAGACCTATGTGATGATGTGCCAGGCCAAACGTGCCGGGTACGAGCATCAGCATACCGCGCTCGATCTGCACGATCGTAAATGTGACCAGAATCTCGCGCGCCTGCATAAGGCGGGTATAACGGGTGTTCGTACGGTGTCGGGCGATGCCTGCGAGCTCAATGAGGTGCTTACGTCGTTTGATGCCATGCTTGGCGAGCCTGCCCTG
The DNA here is from genome assembly GCA_902482045.1 of uncultured Collinsella sp. Lineage (GTDB taxonomy): Bacteria > Actinomycetota > Coriobacteriia > Coriobacteriales > Coriobacteriaceae > Collinsella. The sequence goes on along the minus strand of CABSYS010000203.1, from coordinate 249 downwards.
TTCGACACGGTGTTTATCGATGCGCCTTGCTCTGGCACCGGCACCATGCGCCGTCATCCCGAGATACCGTGGCGTCTGACCGAGAACGACGTTACGACTGAGCTGCCCAAGCTACAGCTGACGATGCTCAAGGAAGCAGCCGCGCGCGTTGCTGCCGGCGGTGAGCTTATCTATGCCACCTGCTCGGTTTTTGATGAAGAGAACACGCAGCTGTCTCTTATACACATCTCCGAGCCCACGAGACATGCG
>CABSYS010000202.1:0-3571 GCA_902482045.1 uncultured Collinsella sp. | reverse complement strand
ATCGCTTCTACAATCGCAACCTTGCCGGCGGCGCCATGCTCGACATTGGCGTGTACGCGCTCTCCGTCATGCGCCTGTTTATGGCGAGCCAGCCCGCTGAGGTTGTCTCGCTGGGCAACACCTGTGAGACCGGTGTTGACGTTGCGGGCGGCATTGTCTGCCGTAACGCCGAGCAGCAGCTGGGCGTCGTGAGCCTTACGCTCCACTCCAAGCAGCCCAAGCGCTCGGTCATCAGCTTCGATAAGTGCTATATCGAGGTCAACGAGTATCCGCGTGCCGACCATGCGACCATCGTGTGGACTGCGGACGGTCACCGTGAGAAGGTCCACGCTGGCACCGAGGCATACGCTCTGTGCTACGAGATGGCCGACCTGGAGAAGGCCGTTGCCGGCGATGATTCGAAGCGCGAGCTTCTGGGCTATGCTTCTGATGTTATGGAGCTGATGACCAAGCTCCGCGCCGACTGGGGAGTCGTGTACCCCGAGGAGGAGTAAGCGATGCTTGCGGAAGATAGGCTCAACGCGATCGTGTCGATGGTGCAGCAGGCCGGCTCGGTTGCCGTACCGGAGCTTGCTGAAGCCCTGGGCGTGACACCGTCCACCATTCGGCGCGACTTGCAGACGCTCGACCGCGCACACCGTATCGCCAAGGTGCACGGAGGCGCGACGAGTCTGGAGCGCGCGCACGTGACGCGCGACCTGACGATCAACGAGCGCAGCGATCTCCATAACGATGACAAGGAGCGCATCTGCGCCCGTGCCGCGGCCCTGGTGGAGCCCGATAGCTTTGTGTATATCGATTCGGGATCGACGACCCTCAAGCTCATCGAGCATCTTCCGCGCCTTGAGGGCGTCACCTATGTGACTGATTCCGTGCTTCACGCTCAGCACCTCGCCTTGCGCGGCATGCGCACCGTTGTGCTTGGCGGCGAGCTCAAGCCCGAGACCGAGGCGCTCGTCGGTCCCGATGCCTTGGCAACTCTGGACCGCTATAACTTCAACTGCGGCTTTTGGGGTTCCAATGGCATCGCCGCCGAGCAAGGTCTCACCACACCGGATATCGAGGAAGCGCAGGTCAAGCGTGTCTCGATGCGCCATACCGCCAAACGCTTCGTAATCTCGGACGCCAGCAAATTTGGCATGGTGGCGCCCGTCAAGTTCGCGGACTTTCGTGATGCAACGATCATCACTGCGGGCGAGGTACCCGCCAAGTACCAGTCGATGGACAACGTTATCACGGTCTAGCGATGGGACAAGGCCAAAACCACCACAAAGGTGCCTGTCCCCATTGTGGTGTTTAGTAACGCAAACTGAGTAGTTTTCTCAATGGAAAAGCGCCAACGTCCATCACGGGCGTTGCCGCTTATGTTGTCCACCGGTTTAGTCTAAATCTGTAACAACTGGACCGTTAAAAGTGGGCTAGGCGTTACAGATTGAGATACTTCCGAACCGAGCCGCCCCTTTGTCTCAATCCGTAACATCTTGGGCCGATTTTGCCGAGTTACTGTTACAGATTGAGATTTTCCCTTAAGGGGGATTCGAATGTCTCGATCTGTAACAGATAGACCGGAAAAAGGGTTCTAACTGTTACGGATCGAGACGTTTTGGGATCGCGGCTGAGCCATTGCGGCAAAACCACCACAAAGGTGCCTGTCCCCATTGTGGTGGTTTAGGGCTCCCAGGGGCAGGGGGCTTCGATGTGGATGTGCTCGCCGGTTACGGGATGCGTAAAGGACACGCTGTGGGCATGGAGCATCAGGCCGCAGGGACGCGGGGTGCCGTAGAGCTCGTCGCCCACCAGGGGATGACGCTCGCTCGCCAGATGCACGCGGATCTGGTGTTTGCGGCCGGTGAGCAGCTCGACATCGATATACGAGCGCGTGGGCAGGCCACGACGGCTCTTAAGACGCTTGAGCACCTTCACGCGCGTTTGAGACGGCTTGCCACTGGCGCCGACGCGCATCTTGCGGCTGTCGTGACGGTCGCGGGCGATGGGCTTGTCGATGAGCTTCTCGTTCCAGTCGATCTTGCCCTCGGCGAGCGCCAGGTAGTGCTTTTCGAAAGCGTGGTCGATGACCATCTGGTCAAAGGCGGGCTGCGTCTGCTTGTCGAGCGAAAACAGCACCACGCCGGTGGTGTCACGGTCCAGGCGGTTGAGCGGCTGCATGTCGGTTGCGGCAAAGCCGTCGCCCATCGCCAACAGCAGGTCGCTGGCGTAGTCGGTAAGCGTGCGCTCGCCGGTGCCGTCGCCGTGGACGATCATGCCGGCGGGCTTGTCGATGGCCATGAGCCAGGCGTCGCAGTAGAGGACTTGAGGTTCTTCGTTCACGTGTAAGCCTTTCGGTTAGCTGATTCCCACAAACATGCAGCCCGAGGTCGCCCCGCGTAGGCGGGCGGCGGGCTTGCGGCCGGCTTGCGCGGCCTCGACGGCGCGACGAACGCGGGCGACGGCGCGGCCCACCTCATCCGTCTCGAGCAGCGTTCCGTCCACCATGAGACGACGCACGCCGGCATCGAGCAGCTGAGGGACCTGCGGCGTGAGGTCGATGGGATAGGCATCGTACAGGCGAGAGCGGCCGTGGATATCGGTGCGGACAGGCATGACCTTTCCGTCGATATTCTTGAGCGAGAGCTTGCGGGCGCGCAGGCGGCAGTTGGCGCAATCGTGGATGCAGCCGTTGGCAACCTGCAGAATGCAGTGCTCGCTTGTCATGACGCGCGGGCGGCCAAAGACGGTGATGCCCAGAGCCGCGGGCGCGGCGGCGCCGAGCGAGACAATCTCGTCGAGCGTGATTTCGGGCGAGAGCCAAAACGCACCGGCTCCGCGCTCGGCAAGCGCCTCCATGCAGGGCGTGTTGTGTACCGGCAGGCAAGAGCGAATCTCGGCCGTGGCGCCGGTCTGCGCGGCTACGGCGAGCTCGGAGATATTGCCGACGGCGACGGTGGCTCCGGCATTGATCCAGGGGTCGACGCGCTCGTGGTCAACAGCGCGGCAGACCTCGTCGAGTACGGGCACGATACCCTGCTCAAATGCATCGGCAGGGGAGAGTCCGACAGCCTCGAGCACGTCGGTGGTTATGTAGAGGCGCGTGGCACCCTCCGCGCGGGCTGCCTCGGCGGCCTCGAGCGAGGTGACGGTGGCGCAGATCTGCGGCTCGTCGCGGTAGTGGTTGGGCATGGGGCGCGTGCATTTGTCGAGCACCGGCAACTCGAGCGTTTTCGCACGCTCCTGGTAGGGTGCCAGAATGGCCTCCTCCAGCGCTTTGCAGGCGGCGGCGCGCACCTTGTGCACAGCGGAGAAGCCCATGCCGCAGCCCTCATCGAGCGCCACATCAAAGCTCGCTGCCTCAAAGGGCGAGGAGCCCATGCGGCCCACATGCTCAACCAGGTCTGCCGCCTCGACCGCGCGGGTCTTGGCGGCCTCGACGGTGAAGCCCGTGGCGGTGGCGGTGAGCGCGGGGTTGTCACAGCGGGTGAGTGTGACAGTAAACGGCTCGCCCAGACGCGCCACGACGGACACATCTACGGCTGTCTCGTATACACATCTCCGAGCCCACGAGACATGCGCAGAT
>CABSYS010000201.1:0-3572 GCA_902482045.1 uncultured Collinsella sp. | reverse complement strand
TACACCTATTAAGTCGTCGGCAGCGTCAGATGTGTATAAGAGACAGGTCTGGAGCGGCTCGGCCTTGAAGCGATCGACGGCATCCGTGCCGCCCTTGCCGCCCTCGATGAGCGTGCAAAGGTGCTCGAGGGCATCGTTATCCGTACCGCTCTGGATTGCAGCCACGTCGGCGTAGCTCGGGCACATGGGCAGGCGGTAGACGTTGCCGGCGGACGTGCGGACGAACAGCGTGTTGTCGCCGATCACATACATGACCTTGTTCGCATCGGCGATGCGCTCGAACTCGGCCTGCTCCTTCTCCTCGGTCCAGTTCTCGAAATCCTCGATGGTCGGCTCGAACTCTTTCTCTTCAGCCATCTCGACTTTCCCTTCTCTCGAATGGCCTCTTACGACATGGACATTGTTCGGCTGGGGTCCCCCGATAAAAAAAGGGCACCGCGCCGAAGCGCGATGCCCAACAAGAGAAGGGAAAGCTGTATTTCGCTTAGGAGTTCTTGCCGGTTGCGGCAGAAGAGGCGGTCGCCGTGGCATCGGCGGGCGTGCAATGCGCCTCGATGAATGCCTTGCCCTCGTACAGGTCGTCGCGCACCCACTTGACGGTGACGGCTCGACCGAAGACGGAGCCGCGCTCGGCCTGACCCGGCTCGTTGGCGGTCACCTGGATTACGCCGGCGCGACGGTCGACGTTGCCGTTCTTGTAGGTGATCTCCTCGTAGGCCATCCACTTGGTGTCGGGCGTGAAGGTATCGACCGCGATGACACCGTCGGCGTCGGGCTTCTCGCCGAAGCAGAACTCTCGTGCGAGGTCGGTGTCCTCGGCGATGGTGAAGGCCGTGGAGATGGTCGTCTCGCCGTTGAGCATGTAACCCTGCTGCCAGAACTCGATAGCGTCACCAGACTCGGTGGAATCCTGCGGGGCGCCGTCGCTGGTGATGAGGCCGAGGCATGCGGTGCCGCGCGCGTAGACCTCCGGAAGCTTCGGGGTGGCGTTCTTCTTGCCGATCATGGTGCGGGTGATGACGTTGCCCTCGGCGTACGGGACGATGCAGATTGCACCGGTTACGGGCACGCCTACGTTTGCGAGGTCGTTACCCTGCTTGTCTTTAGCCATTGCAGGCTCCTTTCCAGGGCAAAGCCCTAACCTTAATCCTCAATTGCACCGACGACCGAGTACTCGACCGTCATGTAGCACTTGCTCGAATCGTGCTGGTCCGTCACGCGGTACGGGCCGTTGCAGCCGTCATCGATGACCGCTGCGATGGGAGACCCCTTCTCGTAGGCGATAGTCGGCGATGTGAGCGCGGCGAAAGCGCGTCTGGCAAGCTCTCCGGCCCGTAGTGTGCTCTGGCGGTTCCCCGCATAGATGGAGACTCCGACCGAGCGGTCGAATGTGGTGAGGCCTGTCTTCTGACCTCCATCGTCGCGCACCACGCAATAGGGCGTGCCGCCGTCGAAGCTTGACGGCTCGCGATTGTCGACCTCGATTTTCGTGCCGAGGACGGCGCGGAGGTATCCGCAAAGGAAAAGTTCCAAATCTGGCGGGACCACCATCTGCATCTACTTCACCGCTTTCAGGGCGCGGGCGAGATACCCGCCCTTGGATTCGAGCAAAATCGTCTTCCAATCGAGGCCGACCACGCGATAGGAGTTACGGTGCGCCGACTTATGGACCTCGATGCAAAAACCGTTGCGGTAAGCGCCGGTGTCGACGGGCGCCGTCGCGCGGATGTTCGCAAGCGCCTGCTGCGCCTTGGACAGGCACATGCTCTCGACGCCTGCGCTGTGAAGGATGTCGTCGAAGAACTTGTCGTTGAACTTGACCTTAGTATGACCTGCTGCCGACATCAGCCTTCCACCTCCTGAAGGCCGACCTCGAGGGTCGGTTGCCAGCCCGTGAACGGGTTGGCATCGACGGACGGGATGACATCCACCGTGTAGACGTGCGCACCGTCCTCGATGCGGTCGCCGCGCTTGATATCGACCGTTGGGTCAGCGACCGTGAGCGTGACGGCAGTTACCGCCTGCTCGCGTGCGCCGTCGGGCGTCATGACAGAGGATGCCGTGGCAATGAAGCCGTTGAACACGAGCTCATCGACCTCGCCATCCCAATCCGGTACGGTGCGCGCGGGGTTGTACGGGTCTTCCACAAGAGGTGCACGGAGGCGCTTGAGCGGTCGACCGAATTCACCGAAATCAGAGCCGCTCACGGGAGCCTCGCAATCCTGTACCTGTCGAGAATCTCGCGCTCGTCCTGCATGAGCTGGACGGAGGTCGCACCGGAGCCGCAGAATGCGTAGCTCACGGACGCGCCGTTGACGCTCTGGGAGCGCACGGTGCCTGCGGGGGCGCTCGCCGCTCGGCGGGAGACCTGCAGTGCGACCGTGATGAGATCCGGTACGTCATCTGGGTTAAATCCCGCAACGACGGTGTACTCGATGCCGCTCAGGCACGGCTCAACGGGCACGGCCAGCTCAACAAGGCCGTCCGCATTCCACTGGGCGCCGTCCAGAAGGTCGGAACCGTCGCTCAAAGCGAGCCTCTTTAACTCGGTCACGTTGAGCGCGGGGATGCGGATAATCTTGCCGCCAGCGGAGCCGACCTTGCCGGACAGATCCATCGACGGCGCGATATGCCACCCGCAGTAGCCGCGGATGGCGCTCACGGCGGCGGCGTTGAACATGGGGGGCACCAAGCCCACTGTAGTCGGTATGTTCGCCGAGGAAAGATTCGGTCATGATGCCCCCTTCCAATCAGTCAGCCGAGGCTATTTCGCAGCCTTGGCGGTCTTGGCGGTCTTGGCGGTCTCGGTATCGGCCACGGGCTCGTCGGACTGGACCGCGATGCCGGAATCGTCGGACTGCGCGACGACCTTGGTATCGTCCGTGGACACCTTGACGAAGGCGTACGGGTACTTGACCTGGAGCGTGCAGCGCTCCTTCAGGCGGAAGGCGGTAATGCCGGAGCCGAAGTTCTCCTTATGGGAGTCGCTGGTCTTCAGCGTGCGTGCGCCGCGGGAGAGGACCTTGCCGGTCTTGAATGCGCCGACCACGCAGTTGCCCTTCGCCTGGGTCGGGGTGACCACGGTCGGCAGGCCCCACGGGGTCTGCTGGATGACGAGGGTGCCGGTGCCGTTGTAGGGCGGCAGGAAGAAACCGCCGCCGTAGTACTGGCCGTTCTTGTCGCGCTTCAGGCGCAGGGTCTTGTAGTCCTCGGGGTTGATGACCAAACCGTCAGCCGTGCGGTTGACGTTCTTCTTGATCATCGTGATTGCCGTGAAGATGCGGTCCTCGAGCGGCTCGGTGCTGGTGCCGGCAATAACGGAGTCGGACGGAATTCGCGCGACAAGGCCCTTGATATTGTCGCTGGTGCCGTCGCCGTTCCAGATCTCGTTCTCCTTGACCAGGTCAAACTCGTACTGGTTGTGGTCATTGATCTCGGAGACGACATAGGGCAGGTCGTCGATCATGTCATCGGTGATCTCCCACAGGTCCGTGATGGAGTGGAGGGTGTCGTTCTCCCAGGTGGGGTCGGGGAAGTGGGTGTGCTGTCTCTTATACACATCTCCGAGCCCA
>CABSYS010000200.1:0-3604 GCA_902482045.1 uncultured Collinsella sp. | reverse complement strand
GAGAAGATGTAGATGCCCATGGACGCGAGATTCGAATCGGGCTTATCGGGCTTCTCGGTGAACTTGGTGATGCGGCCGTCCTCGGGGTCGGTGGTCAGGATGCCAAAGCGGCTGGCCTCCTCCCACGGCACGGGCATAACGCTCACCGTGAGGTCGGCGTTGTTCTCAATGTGTGTCTTGAGCATCTTGCGGTAGTCCATGCGATACAGATGGTCGCCCGAAAGAATCAGGACGTACTTGGGGTCGTTGGCCTTGATGTAGTCGAGGTTCTGCGTAATGGCGTCTGCCGTGCCCGCATACCAAGCACCGCCGGTCTGCGTCTCGTACGGCGGCAGGATTGACACGCCGCCGTCGCGGCTGTCCAGATCCCACGCCTCGCCGGAGCCCACGTAGGCATGCAGCAGGTAGGGACGGTACTGCGTCAGAACGCCCACCGTGTCGATGCCCGAGTTGGAGCAATTGGACAGCGAAAAGTCGATAATGCGGAACTTGCCACCAAAGCTAACCGCCGGCTTAGCGATCTTTTGGGTGAGTGCCCCCAATCGGCTGCCCTGTCCTCCTGCGAGGAGCATCGCGATGCATTCTTTCTTACTCATCGATTTCTCCTTCTGTCATCGATGTTCTTAAACCCATTAGCGACGGGCGCGGCGCAACGTCACGCCCGTCGAGTAATGCCGTGCTGGCATAAGGGAGCTCGTGCGCCTTTACGCGTGCCAGATCTCGTCGCGGTACTCGCGAATGGTGCGGTCGCTCGAGAACCAGCCGGAGGAGGCGGTGTTGAGCAGCGCCTTGCGGTTCCAGGTCTCCTGGTCGCCATAGCTGTTCGTGAGCGCCTCCCAGGCGTCGACGTAGCTGCGGAAATCGGCCATGACCAGGTCAGGGTCGTTGTTGTTCATGAGCTCGTTGTAGATGCTCTCAAAGTTGCCCGAAAGACCCGCAAAGGTATTGTCCTTGAGCTCGTCCATCACGCGGCCCAGACGCTCGCGATCGTTGTTGAGGGTATCCCACGCAAAGTAGCTGTTGGATGCCCAGAGCTGCTCGACCTCGGGAGCGGTCAGGCCAAAGATGGCCTCGTTCTCGCGGCCGGCCAGGTCGGCGATCTCGATGTTGGCGCCGTCGAGGGTGCCCAGTGTAATGGCACCGTTCATCATGAGCTTCATGTTGGACGTGCCCGAAGCCTCCTTACCGGCCGTGGAGATCTGCTCCGAGATCTCGGCGGCGGGGTAGATGAGCTGGGCGTTGCTCACGCGGAAGTTGGGGATAAAGCAGACCTTCATGACCTCGTTGACGCGGGCATCGTTGTTGATGACGTCGGCCACGGAGTTAATGAGGCGGATGGTCTCCTTGGCGAAGGTGTAGCTCGAGGCAGCCTTGCCGCTAAAGATGAAGGTCGTCGGCGTCACGTGGAAGTTGGGATCGGCGATGCGACGGTTGTAGATGTCCATCACCTTCATGATGTTCATGAGCTGGCGCTTGTAGGCATGGAAGCGCTTAACCTGAACATCGAAGACGGTGTTGGGGTCAATGACCAGACCGGTCTCGGCCTTGACGTAGGCGGCCAGGCGCTCCTTGTTGGCGCGCTTGGAGGCACCCACGGCCTTCAGGAACTCGGAGTCGTTCTGGAACTCTTTGAGCTTTTCCAGCTCAAAAGCGTCCTTGAGCCAGCCATCGCCAATGGCCTCGGTCACGAGCTTGGCGTAGGTTGGGTTGGACTCGGCAAAGAAGCGACGGTGCGAGATACCGTTGGTCTTGTTGTTGAACTTCTCGGGCGTTAAGGCATAGAAGTCCTTGAGCACGATGTTCTTGATGATGTCGGAGTGGATTTTGGCCACGCCGTTGACGCTGTGGCTGCAGATCACGGACAGGTTTGCCATGCGAATCTCGCCGTCCCACAGAATGGCGGTCTGGCGCAGACGCTCCTGCCAGCCCTCCTTCGAGGTGTCGAACGACTCGTGCCAACGACGGCTGATCTCGTCGATGATCTGGTACACGCGGGGGAGGAGCTTGGAGAACGTGCCGATGGGCCACTTCTCCAGAGCCTCGGGCAGGATGGTGTGGTTGGTGTAGCTCACGACCTGCGTAACGATGTTCCAAGCGTCGTCCCACTCGAGCTTCTTCTCGTCGATGAGGATGCGCATGAGCTCGGGGCCGCACATGGCGGGGTGCGTGTCGTTGGTGTGGATGGCCACAAATTGCGGCAGCAGCTCCCAGTTCTCGCCGTGCTCCTTCTCAAAGGTGTCGAGCAGGCTGTAGATGCCGGCCGAGACAAACAGGTACTCCTGCTTCAGGCGTAGCAGACGGCCGTGCTCACCGGCGTCGTTGGGGTAGAGGATGGCGCTGATGGCCTCGGCCTCGGCGCGCTCGGCATCGGCCTGGGCGTAGTCGCCGCGGTTGAAGGCCTCCAGGTCAAAGTGCTCCTCGACCGGCTCGGCGGCCCAGACGCGCAGCTTGTTGACGGTCTCGCCGGCATAGCCCACCACGGGGATGTCGTAAGGGACGGCCAGGATGTCCTGCGTGTCCACCGTGCGGTAGAACGTGCGGCCGTTCTCCTCAAAGCCCTCAACGTGGCCGCCAAACTTGATGGTCACGGCCTTGTCCTGACGGCGGACCTCCCAGGGATAGCCGTGGGTGAGCCACTCGTCGGTGGCCTCGACCTGGCTGCCGTTGACGATCTCCTGCTTAAACAGGCCGTAGCGGTAGCGCATGCCGTTGCCGTAGCCGGCAATGCCCTCGGCTGCCATGGAATCCAGGAAGCATGCTGCCAGACGGCCCAGGCCACCGTTGCCCAGAGCCGGATCGGGCTCCTGGTTCTCGATGACGGACAGGTCGAAGCCCATGTCGTCGAGCGCCTCGGCGACCATGTCGCGCACGCCAAAGTTGAGCAGGTAGTTGTCGAGTAGGCGGCCGATCAAAAACTCGATCGAGAAGTAGTACACGCGCTTCTTGCCCTCGGCGGTGGCGCGGGCGTCACTCTTGGTGGCAACGGTGCGGGCCTTCTCGGCTACGAGCTTGGCCAGGGCGTTAAAGCGGTCCAGGTCGCTGGCGGCCTCGACGCTCTTGCCGCTGATGCTCATGACGGCATCGCGATAGAGCTCGGTAAACTCCTGCTTGTTTTCGAAGATCTTATTCATACGTTCCTTTCCCCCGGGGATGTTTCTCCCGGAACGGTTATGACTTGTATCCTACGCCTCGGCGAGGCGGGTAATTACAGCTGTAACGGCTTTGTTACGCATCCTTGGCAGACGACTTAACAGAAGCAGGCTTGGCCTTGGCAGCGGCCTTTTTGGCAGCTGGCTTCTTGGTCGCGGTAGCCTTAGCAGCGGGCTTTGCGGCGGTCTTGGCCTTAGCCTTGGCGGTCGTAGCCTTCGCCTTGGCCGGAGCCTTCTTGGCAGCCGCAGGCTTGGGCTTCACCGAGGACGTGCGCTTGCGCGTCGCCTTCTTGGGCTCCTCGACCACGGGCGGCTTGTAGCTGCTGGGACCGCGGCGCTTAAGCACCACACCTGCCAGACCGGGCACCTTGATCTCAATGGAGTCCATCTGCCCGTTCCAGGGATAGGGCTCGCTTGAGCAGGTGTAAGGCTCGTCGCCGGCATCGCCGCTGCCG
>CABSYS010000199.1:0-3621 GCA_902482045.1 uncultured Collinsella sp. | reverse complement strand
GTGCAGGAGCCGCGCTATCCGTCGTTGCCGAAGAATCCCCCGAAGAAACGGACGCAACGTTCACCGGTGTCTCGACCACGGTCGTCATCGGGTCGACCGGTGCGGATGCGGCGATGACCTCGGCCCAATCGGAATACACACCGTCAATAAAGGCGCGAACATGGAAGGTGCCCGGTTGCGAGATAGTCATCGTACCGTCTGTCGCGACCGAAATGCCCTTGCTCTCGAGCTCCTGGGCCTCCCAGCTGCAGGCCCTATCGACTTCCTTGCCCGTCGTGTCATAGACCGTTGAGATTTTCCTCGACGCCGACGACGGTCTGTGCCGAGCCCTCGAGTTTGATGCTGCCGTTAAACGGCTCGGGCGCCACGTCACATACCTTATATTTATAGGCCGCGGCATCGATCTCGTCATTGGTCGAGACATGCCCGTTCACGTCCACATAGGTGTCCTCGGGGATAAAGTACTTTACGTAGGCGGTGCCGGCCTTCTTGCCTACCACAACTTGCTCGTGGGTGACAGGGTCGGTCTGGATCTCGATGACGTCGGACTTGCATTCCTTGCCCTTTTTATCGACCACGCGCCAGTCTCCCGACGACTTCACAAAGCCGTAGTAGTCAACATCGTCCTCGTCCCTTGCACGCACGCGATAGGAAGAGATGGGATCTTCGTCTCCCACCGTAAGCCTTCGGGTCTTATCGGTCTGCAGCGATACGAGAATCTTGGAGATGGGCTTAATAGGCTGCGGCGTGCCCAACTGCGTATCGACCGTCACCGACTCAAACGACAGATTAGAACCCGTAATGGACATGGGATAGGTCGCGGCCATGTCATTGAGCACGTTGCACATGCGCGGGGCGCCACCGTTGCGCGAAGGCACCTCGCGATCGGCCAGGACCGAATTCCAATCGATGGCGCGCACCATGTGGTTGTTGGTGCGATGCGACCAGCTCGTGACGTTTCCGGCGGTGGTATCGTAGCCATCGTCGCCACGATGAGCGATTGAGCGCAGGAACAGGTTCTGCACGGCGTCGGTCGACTGATCACCAAAGGTGGTGTAGAACGAGCGCTGGTCATAACCGGCGGTATGGAACTCCTGCACGGCGGCGTTGTCGTCGTAGCACTCGCCGTTCATGTTAAAGATGATCACGTCGAACGTCACGCCCACCGGCTGGTCATAGTCCTCGGACAGCGTCGTGGTAGAACTCGTCTGCTTGCTATTGACCTGCGTGTGCGCCGGGATCGTCATGTTGACGGTAACCGACTGATTGTCCGTTGTGGTGATCGACTGTTCCTCGGTCTTGCTCGCCTCCCACAACTGGGACATCGTGGTTTCGGCCGAAAACGAGGTCTCGATCTCCTCGCTCGCTGTTGCGGGCACGCCCAGCGACTCCTTGAGGCTCACCGATGCGCCCCACGAGCCGCCTTTGGAATACGATGCGGATTCAGAAGTGCTCGTGCCGACCGTCTCCTCGGTACCGCGGGCGAGCGTGATGCTCTGCGAGGCGTCCTCATAGCCGACGTTAAGTGCCGAGGTAACGAGCTCCTGCTCAGTCTTAGAATCGACAAAGGAATAGCCCGGCGCGTCCTCGGGCGCACAGTTAAGCTTGTTCACGCTGTTGAGCTGCTGAACTCTAAAGTTATAGAACGCGATGCCAAAGCCATTGAAATCGTACTGGTAGGTGCCGCCGAGCTTGTCGACACAAGCAATGGTGGCATAGATGACGTCCTGCTCGGTCGTGTCTTTCGACAGTCCGTCGAGCGGCACGTTTTTACGAAAATCGGAGCCCTTCAGCTTGTGGCCGATACAGCCGGCGATATCGTCGGTCAAGCGCTCGTAGACCGCATTGAGGCTTTTTGCAGACGTCAGACCACTCTGCTTCGATTTGTCGGCACCATCGGAATGCTCACCGTTGCCGCCCGAAAGCGCATCATAGAGATAGATATAGTGACCCTTACCAAAGTCCTTCTCAAAGCCCTTGCCGGCGTGGTCCCAGTACAAAAAGTCCCCGGAGTCGTCGCCTCCACCATAGCCAAGGATGTTATAGGCTAGCGATGCCCAGTTGGGCAGCATCTTTTTGGCGGCGGCCGTATAGAACGAGACATTGTCGTACATCGAGGTACGGCCCTCGAGCTTGCCGTCATCGATATCTACAAACGTGCAGTCGCGATCGTTGACCGTAATGGTGAGCGGGTTGACCACGTCACCATAGAGCTCGTCACGCGAATCATCCTGAAGGGCAAAACCGGCTGTCGGCATCCCGCAAAGCGCCGTGACCGCAACGACCACCCAGCACAGGGTCATCCGTGCTCCCCGACGCGCTCGTTGCAAATACCTGGTGAGGTTTTTCATCGCAGTCCTCCAGTCAGTTGCCAATGTATTGAACCAACGTAAAACGCCGCCGCGTCCACAAGGGGCGCGACGGCGCGAAGGGGAACCTAAAAGGCGCAAATGGAACGCGACTCCGTTAAGCGGAACGCTTGGCCTCGAGCTTGGCCTGAGCGGCAGCCAGGCGTGCGAGGGGCACGCGGTAGGGCGAGCAGGACACGTAGTCCACGTCGGCCACGTTAAACAGGCCCTTGATGGACTTGGGGTCGCCGCCGTGCTCACCGCACACGCCAAAGTGCATGCCGGGGTTGGTAGCGCGACCCTTCTCGACGGCCATGCGCACGAGCTCCAGTACCGCCGTGTCGATGGTCTCGAAGGGATTGTCCTTCAAAATCTTCTTATGCATGTACAGCGGGATGAATTTGGCCTCGGCGTCGTCACGCGAGAAACCGAAAGTCGTCTGCGTGAGGTCGTTGGTGCCAAAGCAGAAGAAGTCGGCGTGATGGGCGATCTCGTCAGCGACCATGCAGGCGCGCGGCAGCTCGAGCATCGTGCCCACGGGAATGTTGAGCTCGACGCCCTCCTCGGCGGAAACCTCGGCGATCACGCGCTCGATGACCTCGCGAGTCTGGACATGCTCAGCCGTGATGGAAACGAGCGGAACCATGATCTCGGGGCGCGGGTCGACGCCTTCCTTGATAAGGCGGGCGGCAGCCGTTGCCACGGCACGGACCTGCATGAGCGGCAGGTCACCGAAGACGACTGACAGGCGCACGCCGCGCAGGCCGAGCATCGGGTTGGACTCGACCATGCCGTCGATACGGCGCACGCGGGCACGCAGGGCGGCAAGCTCTTCCTCGCTGGCACCGGCGGCTTCCTTCTTGGTGATGGCGACCTCGAGCTCGCGAGGATTATCCAGGAACTCATGAAGCGGCGGATCGAGCAGGCGAACGACCACCTCGCGACCAGACATGGTCTTGAACATGGACAGGAAGTCCTCAGTCTGGACCTTGAGCAGATCGGCCAGGGCCTGCTGCTTCACGCCCTCGTCGTCGGACAGGATGAAGCTCTGGATAATGTTCTTGCGATCGCCCAGGAACATATGCTCGGTGCGGCACAGACCGATGGACTCGGCGCCAAACTCAAGCGCGAGCGCGGCATCCTCGGGGTTGTCGGCGTTGACGCGCACGTGGTTGGCGTGACCGTCGGTCACGTCCAGGCGGATCTCGTCGGCCCAGGACAGGATCTGTCTCTTATACACATCTCCGAGCCCACGAGACATGCGCAGATCTCG
>CABSYS010000198.1:0-3630 GCA_902482045.1 uncultured Collinsella sp. | reverse complement strand
GCATCATCGTGGCGGCGGCATCGATTGCCATGCTCATGACAAGCTCCTACAAACGCGCCGAGCGATGGATCATCGCCTTCGTAGGCGTGGTAGGACTTTCGTTTTTGGCCGAGCTTGCACTAGTCAAGGTCGACTGGCCGCAAGCCGCCACAAGCTGGATCACACCCCGTATGCCCACCGGCTCGGCCGCGATTATCGTAAGTGTCCTAGGCGCGGTCGTTATGCCCCACAACCTCTTCCTGCACTCCGAGGTCATCCAATCCATGCACTTCGAAGGCCAAGGCGAGCAGGTTATCGAAGAACGTCTGCGCTACGAGCTCTTCGACACGCTCTTTTCGATGGGTGTGGGCTGGGCAATCAACTCGGCCATGGTCATCCTGGCCGCAACGACCCTCTTTGCGCACGGCATTGTCGTTGACGACCTCGCCGTCGCAGCGGCTACACTCTCCCCCATTCTGGGCCCGGCAAGCTCGACCATCTTTGCGGTGGCACTGCTGTTTGCGGGACTATCGAGTAGTGTGACGGCGGGCATGGCGGCGGGAACCATCATCGCGGGCATGTTCGACGAGGAATACGACATCCACGACCGACATTCCTCGATCGGGGTGGCGGCCTGCTTCGTCGGCGCAGTGGCGGCGTGCTTGGTCGTCCCGAATCCTTTTGAGGGTCTCATTTGGAGTCAGGCGCTGCTGTCGCTTCAGCTGCCAATTACGGTCTTTGTGCTCATACGACTCACCAGCTCACGCCGCGTCATGGGCAAATACGCCAACTCGCGCCCGCTCAACGCGCTGCTCGTAGGGATCGGCACCATCGTGACGATTCTCGATGTCGTGTTGTTGACAGGAATGTAATGAGACGGGGCACCCACCCAGGCAAACGTCTCGATCTGTAACATCTAGACATCAAAAGCGGGTCTAGATGTTACAGATCGAGATCATTCCGAGGGACAGCTCCGTTTGTCTCAATCTGTAACACGTAGACCCCGTTTTCACTGTTAGATGTTACAGATTAAGACAAACGGTCGGCCGGACTCACGACAGACAGGATCGGCTAACGGCAGCCGTAATCCCTTGGGGACGGAGGAAAAGGGTCCCGGCCGGAATATCCGACCGGGACCCTTGGACAGAGCTATGTGTTGCTGCAAGTCGTGTGTCTGCGAGTTACTCCTCGACGAGCTCAAACTGATCGGGACCGACGCCGCACACCGGGCACACGTAGTCCTCGGGCAGCTCGGGCGTATCGACCTCAACCTCGTAACCGCAAACGACGCACACGAACTTATACGTCTTCTTCTCCTCAGCCATGATGTTCTCCTCTCGAACGTGACTGCTGGTGTACTTGCTTATTAGTATATATTCTCAATAATATAATGCAAGTATTTTTCCCACATTTCTACCCTTGGTACGAAGACGCCTTAGGCGGTGTCTTGCCCTTCAGCACCTTATGGTAGTAGTCATAGGTCAACGGAGTCTCGCCGCTCAGGCGCTCGGCATCCTCAACCTCGCCAATAAAGAGCAGGTGCGTGCCCACGTCAACAGTGTCAATCAAACGGCAGCTAAACAAGGCCGCCGCGTGCTCGGGAACATAGGGCATGCCCAGTGCGGTCTCGCGCGTCTCGTACTTGGCAAATTTGTCATAATCGCTGCTGGTGCGAAATCCAAAGTTGCCAATGTAGAGCATATCGGCCGTCTGATCGATCACGGTCAGCGCAAAAGCCTTGGCAGACGAGATAACACCAGACGTGACATTTTCCTTGTTCACGGCAACCGAGATGCGCGGCGGCGCGGACGTCACCTGTACCGCCGTGTTGATGACGCAGCCGGCACGCAGCCCGTCGGCCGCAGCACTCACCACATACAGGCCGCTCGGCATCGTAAAGAACGCAGTTTTGTCCATAACGACCACTCCCCTAACCCGGGTTGGAACCTCACGGAAGTATGTACCCACAAAAAGGCGGCGCCCATACCGGACGCCGCCTTTGAGACATAGGTGTCATAACCGTGAGGAACATGAGACGCCCGCAGTTGCGGTGAAATAGGGACTGAATAGCCCATCAAACAGGCAAAACAGTCCGTATACCACCGCAACTTATACAGAGCGCCTAGCGGTTACGCTCCTTAAGCGCGCGGTCAATCTCGCGCTGAACGTCGCGCTTGGCCATGTCTTCGCGCTTGTCGTAGAGCTTTTTGCCGCGGCCCAGGCCCAACAGCAACTTTACGCGACCATCGGTATTAAAGTAGAGCTCCAACGGCACCAGCGCATAGCCGCGGTTGCGCAGTTTGCCGTCAAGAAAATCAATCTCCTTGCGATGCAGCAACAGGCGGCGACGACGATCGGGATCACGGTTCCACACACCGCCGTGGCTGTAAGGGTGAATGTGCAGGCCCACCAGCCAGCACTCGCCGCCGCGAATCAGCGCAAAGGTATCGGTGATCTGACAGGCGCGCTCGCGAATCGACTTGACCTCGGTACCGCTCAGCTCAATGCCGCATTCGAACGTCTCGTCGATAAAGTATTCGTGATGCGCCGAGCGATTCTTGGAAATGAGCTTACGTTCGCGCTTACTGGGCATCGCCGGCCTCCTTGACGCCGCCGGCTCCCTTGTCGTCGCCTGCACGCTTTGCCTTGCGCTCGGCGTTGAGCTCGGCATCGCTCTCGCGCACCAGTTTAATGATCGCCGCGCATGCCTCCTCGCCCACCAGGTCGCGGGCACGGACCGTCAGGCGCGTAGCTTCCTGCTTGTCGCCGTCGCTCGCAGCGTCGGTCGCACACATGATGAGGCAAATGGCAATTTCGGCCGAAGGCGAGGTCGGCACACCTTGCAGGGCCAGTTCGCCCATCACATGGTCGTCGCTCTCATCGGCGGCATCCGGATAGGTGGTATGGATCTTGTTGAGCAGGCGCGTCGTATGCGCATCGCCAGGAGCCAAGCGTAGTGCCAGACGTGCGCAACCCACGGCCGCCGAGACGTTCTCGGTCTCGGGCTCAAGGAAATACTGGCCCAAGTTGGCGTAGGCGCGGGCGGCGCACTTGCCGTCGCTCGCACGCTCTAGCACCGAAAACGAAAGCGATGCCCACTCCTGCTTGTCCTCGAGAGCGCGGAACAGCTCTGCCAGATCCAGGCGGTAGTTACAGTTCATGGGGTCCCAGCGAACGGCCTGCATCAAGGCGTTGCGAGCACTCACATAATCCTGCTGGCGAATGTAGGCAAACGCCATGTCGGAATACAGACGATCAAAGGGCACCTCGACCTGCACCAGCTCGCGCGGATCCTTTTCCACACGACGGTAGGCCAGACGCTCAAACTTGCTATCGAAGCTAAAGTACTGGCGGTTCTCCTCTGTCTTGCACTCGGCATCGATATACTCCTCGGCGAGCTCAACCAGACGCTCCAACAGCGGCGTCGCCGTGGCCAAGTCTCCCTGCGCCAGGTAATTCTCGGCATACGTAATGTCTTGTAGGCTGATGGGCAGGTCCATGGCAACTCCTCGGTCCGGGTGAAACGCGGCTCATTCCACACATGCGGCGTATACACAAAACCCGGGTCTCTTGCGAGGCCCGGGCGTTCATTTTGTGGTAGCCCGTACCAGATTCGAACTGGTGATCTCCGCCTTGAGAGGGCGGCGTCCT
>CABSYS010000197.1:0-3658 GCA_902482045.1 uncultured Collinsella sp. | reverse complement strand
ATGATGAGTTTGAGGTTCTCGGCCAGCTCGTGTAGGCGGCGCGAGATATCACCCAGGTCGACAACAACCTCGGGCTTGTCGGCGGCGACGGCTTGTACCAGCGCGTCGACGCTCTTGTCAGCTTGTTCCAATGCGTCGATGGCAGTGTAGGCCGACTGTAAGAAATCATGCCAGTCGTCAGATTCGCGCAGCTCGGGGCCAATCCATAGATTGGCATTGTCATAACCCCCACGGGCACGGCGGCCGAGCTCGCGAACGCCATCGAACACGTCGGCGATTGCCATGCTCGCGCGCGCAACCGTCGACGTCGCCTTAGCGGTAAGACCCAGGTAGAGCGTAGAGCCCTCCGAGGTTGCCAAATCGCGGGAAACCTGGCTCAGCGCACCGGTGCTCGAGCCACCCAGGCGCTCAAACAGAACGCGCGATTCATCCGCCGACACCACGCGCGCCCATTGACGGCGTGCCTCGCGCTCGATGGAGTGGGCCTCATCGATCACCCAGTGACGAATCGGAGGCAAGATTCTGCCCTCGGCCGCAACGTTGCGGAACAGCAGGGAATGGTTGGTGACCACCACATCGGCATGCGCCGCGCGACGGCGGGCGCCGTGGACCAGGCATTTATCGGGGAAAAACGGGCATAGGCGACGGGCGCACTCGCGCGACGCCGTCGTAAAGTCGGGACGGTTGACGCTGCGCCAGCGAATGCCGAGCGAGTCGAGGTCGCCATCGGCCGACTGACACACGTACGCCATGATGACCGCGACTGCCGTAAGCGTGTCGGCAGGATCACGCTTAGTCGTAATTTCGACTTGGCTACGGCTCATGCGCTCAAGCTTGCGCAAGCATGGATAGTGGTCATAGCCCTTGAGGGCGCAAAACGATAGGCCTCCGTCCAGTTGCTCGGCAAGTTTGGGCAGCTCATGATACATGAGCTGGTCGGCAAGATTATTCGATTTAGTCGCGATACCAACCGTGATGTTGTTGCGGCGCGCGGCCTCGGCAAAAGGCACCAGGTAAGCCATCGATTTGCCGACGCCCGTCCCCGCCTCAATCACGCGATGCGTTCCCGTAACGAGCGCGTCACGGACCTCGAGCGCCATCGCGATTTGCTCATCGCGCGGCTCGTACGTGGGATACATGCGATTAACCAGACCGCCCGGGGCATAGTCCGCCTCGATTTCCTCGCGGCTCGGCATCTTAAGGACCGGTAGCTCGTCCGCATCAACGCGATCATCGGCCCGATCGGCCTTGAGTACGTCGGCGCGGGCGGCGCTGAGAGAGAAGATGGAACCGGGGTTCTGTCCCGCCAAGAACGAGAAGATGGGACGATAAGACCAGGGCACGTCGGGGTGCATGTCGGCCAGGCGCGCCATTAAGCCCTGAGGCAAGTCGGAGAGCGCCACGAGCAACACACGCCACACGCCACACAGGGCGTCGACATCGGCGTTGGCGCGGTGCGACACCGAGTCGCAGCCAAACAGGTCGGCCATAAAAGACAGCTTGTGCGAAGCCAGACGCGGAAGTGCGATGCGCGACAGTGCCAGCGAATCGATCCAGATGTCGCTGACGTTGACACCGCCCTTGACCGACTCGATAAACGAGCGGTCGAAGGTGGCGTTATGCGCAATCACCGGGCAGCCGCCGACAAAATCGGCGAGAGCGGCCACGGCATCGACGGCCGATGGGGCATCCACCACATCGGCGTTTGTAATGCTCGTGAGTTCGGTAATCTCGGCGGGAATCAGCTGCTTGGGATGCACGAAGGTATCGAACCGGTCGACGATCTCGCGGCCCGAAAGACGGGCAGCCGAGATCTCAATCAGTTCATTGTCCTGCACCGAAAGACCCGTGGTCTCGGTATCGAGGACGATAACATCTTCCTCGATGAGACCAAACGATTGGGTTTTGGCGCGCTCGGCAAGCGTGGCATAGGAATCGATGACAAACTGCGGCGTTCCCGACGAAACAGCGTCCTCGATTAGCATGCAACGCCCGCTCGACGAAGTCCCATACGAATCAGACTGTCACAGACCTGCGGGAACGTCATGTCATCGGTGTGGCGAATCTCATCCGGATACAGCGACGTATCGGTCATGCCGGGAATCGTGTTGGTCTCGAGGATGACGGGGCCATCCTCGCTCACGATAAAGTCGCTGCGCGAAATACCCAGGCAGCCGAGTGCCTTATGGGCAGCACAGGCGAGCTCCTGGGCACGAGCGTAGTTCTCGGGCGAAATCTGTGCCGGAATGCGATGGATATCCGTGGGGTCGACATACTTCACGTCCAGATCGTAGAACTCGCAGTCCTCGGGCTTACGGATCTCAACGATCGGCAGAGCGCGCACGTCGTCCTCGCCGTATACGCCGACGGTGATCTCGGTACCCTCGATGCACTTCTCGACCAGCACTTTATCGCCGTACTCAAACGCTTTGGCGATTGCCGCGGGCAGCTCGGAGGGCTCATGGACCAGAGAAATGCCATAGCTGGAACCGTTTACGGCCGGCTTTACAAAGCAGCGCTCGCCACAAACCTCGACGATATGATCGATATCGACTTCATCGCCCACCTCGAGCGCAAGGCCGGGGGCAACGGGGATGCCCGCCTTGGCGTACAGGAGCTTCGAGACCTCCTTGTCGGCACCGCAGGCGCTCGCGAGCACGCCCGATGCCGTGTAGGGGATACCCAGGGTCTCCATGGCACCCTGCATGGCACCATCCTCACCGCCGGCGCCGTGCATGGCGATAAACGCCACGTCAAAGCCACCGGTCGCCATGGTTACCATAAAATCATCGGCAGCCGTGTCGAGCAGCTCCACCGAAGTGTACCCAGCCTCCTTCAGGGCCACCACGACGTTCTTTCCCGAATTGAGCGAGATCTCGCGCTCAGCGGAATGACCGCCCGCCAAGACCGCTACGTGCATGTTCTCTAGGCTTTTACCCGGCATGGGCAGACTCCTCCTCTATAATTTCTGCAGCTGATACCATATTGTAGCGATACCCTCTACGTTTCCCCAAAATCGAAAGGCTTCCATGAATCCCAGGACTAAATCTCAGGACATTCGCGACTTGAGCCAAAACGATATTCGCGAGCTTGTTGCCGAACTTGGCCAGCCCGCCTTCCGCGCGAAGCAGCTCATCGAATGGGTCTTTGAGAAGAACGTTTGTTCGTTTGACGATATGACCAACCTTCCCAAGGCTTTCCGCGAGCAGCTTAAAGAGGCTTTTGCCTTTGACACGCCGACTGAGCTCACCAAGCAGGTTTCTAAAGATGGCTCTCGCAAGTATCTGCTCGAGTACCACGACGGCATTTCCGTCGAGACTGTCGGTATGCCCCGTCGTAACAAGCTTTCTGTCTGCGTTTCCACCCAGGCAGGCTGTGGCATGGGCTGCGCTTTTTGCGCTACCGGTCTGAACGGCCTTAAGCGCTCTCTGACCGCTCAAGAGATCGTTGACCAGGTGCTTCATGTCTCCAACGACTTTGGTGAGCGTGCCACGAGCGTTGTCTTCATGGGACAGGGCGAGCCCTTTGCTAACTATGACGAGGTTCTCAAGGCGCTGCGCATCCTCAACGACCCCGATGGCATCGGTATCGGCGCTCGTCACCTCACCGTCTCTACCAGCGGCGTTATTCCCGGTATTCGCAAATTTGCCGACATCCC
>CABSYS010000196.1:0-3674 GCA_902482045.1 uncultured Collinsella sp. | reverse complement strand
TGGTATTGAGAACGAAACGATTAGCCATTGATAGCCTCCCATCGTGTGCGGGGCACCCATAACGCCCCACGCTATGAGTCCCATCCTAACGCTTTTGAAACAAAAAGCACGTGAGAACATCAAAATCGTTAAAGCGTTTCAACAGAAGATGAAAAATAGTGCGGCAAAGGGACAGCCCCTTTGCCGCATTCGGCTACTTTCGACAGCCCTCTTTCCAGGCATCGGCCGCACATTTCCAGCGTAAGCGTAAGTCGCGCTCGCGGTCGATAAACATGATGGCAAACGCGACAAACAGCAGCAAGCTCGCCACGACGATGGCATGCAGGCCCATGCGCTCAATGCACCAGTTGCCCAGCACGGCGCCAAACACAAAGGTAAAGATCACGCCAAAGTACAGCACGCCGTTTTCCAAAAAGCCGCGCTTGTGGGTGATGATGTAGTCGTCCACGTTTTGCAGCGCATTGCGCAGGTTACCGATGCACATGGTCGTGGCGATGCCGTGACCATGTATCTTGCGGAAGCTCTCGACCTGCATGCCGCAGGCAAACGAGGTGAGGCAGTTGGCGAGTAGGTTGTAACCGCCATCGGGGATAAAGCTCACGCCCAGCAAGATGACGGCTTCAAAGAACACTGTCACCTGACGCCAGTGGATCACACTGCCAAACCGCTCGTGTACCAGGTCGGCAAGCATAATACCCACGGCAAACGACACCACAGGGAAGAAGTAGCGCCCCGCAAGTGCCCAATTGCCCTCCGAAATGCTCACGCCCACGAGCAAGATGTTGCCCGTCTGCGCGTTGGCGAAAACATGGTCGCGCCCAATGTACGAATAAACGTCCATAAAGCCACCGGCGAGTGCCAAGATGATGCCCAGCTCAATAGACTCCGATATCTGTTTGGCACGCTGCATCGTCGTGCATCCTCCTTGTTGACGACTCTCTCGTGCGTTGGCGGAAACATAGCCGCCGTTCATACTGTAACCCATTGACAACATGGCGTGCGCGCGAGACGGGTTCCCCAACGCGCAGATACACAGTCTGGAAACAAACGGCACCCGCATCGACGCCCCGATCCGCCAGCTCGTGTACTCCACCAGTCTTTTTAGCCCCGTCCCAAAAAGACTGGTTACAATTACGTGCAGCATACAAACACCGGGAGGGATCGTGGCAAAAAAGCCTCAGCACGCTCAGAACAACCAGCGCAGTCAGCAGGGCAAACAGGGCCAGCAGCAAAAGCGCGGCGGTAAGGCGCAGGGTGGGCACACCACGCATACCCCAGCAGCGCCCACGCGCCCCTGGCGTCCGGGCCGCGACAAGTTCCTCCCCGTCAGCCGCGCCGATATGGACGCGCGAGGCTGGGACCAGTGCGACTTCGTCTACATCTGCGGCGACGCCTACGTGGACCATCCCAGCTTTGGCATGGCCATTATCAGCCGCGTCCTCGACGCGCACGGCTACAAAGTGGGCATCATCTGCCAGCCCGACTGGACCGACCCCGCCAGCATCACCGTGCTCGGCGAGCCACGCCTGGGCTTTCTCGTCAGCGCCGGCAACATGGACTCCATGGTCAACCACTATTCGGTGACCAAGCACCGCCGCCACACCGACGCCTATACCCCCGGTGGCGAGGAGGGGCGCCGTCCCAACCGAGCCGTCACGGTCTATGGCAACCTCATCCGCCAGACATTCAAGGACGCCCCCATCATCATCGGCGGCATCGAGGCGAGCCTGCGCCGCCTGGCCCACTACGACTACTGGCAGGACAAGCTCAAGCGCTCGGTACTGCTCGACTCGGGCGCCGACATCCTCATCTACGGCATGGGCGAGCACGCGATCGTCGAGATCGCCGACGCGCTCGACGCCGGACTGCCCGTCGATCAGATTACCTATATCAACGGCACCGTTTACCGCACCAGCTCGCTCGACGAGGTCTACGACTACGACCTGTTGCCCAGCTGGGACGACCTTGCCGCCGACAAGCTCAACTACGCGCGCAGCTTTAACGTGCAGCAGCAGAATATGGACCCCATCACCGGGCATCGCCTGGTAGAGCCCTACCCCAACAGCGTCTATGTGGTGCAAAACCCGCCGTCGGCGACACTCACCACCGACGAGATGGACGAGGTGGCCGAACTCCCCTACGCACGCGACTGGCATCCCGATTACGACGCGGCGGGCGGCGTGCCGGCCTTTGCCGAGATCAAGTTTTCAATTAGCTCCAACCGCGGCTGTTTTGGCGAGTGCTCGTTTTGCGCCCTCACCTTCCACCAGGGTCGCGTGCTACAGATGCGCAGCCACGACTCGGTCATGCGCGAGGCCGAGCTGCTCACGCACGACCCCGAGTTTAAGGGATACATCAACGACGTGGGCGGACCGACGGCAAACTTTAGCCGTCCCGCCTGCGACAAGCAGCTCAAGCACGGCGTGTGCAAGAACAAGCGCTGCCTGTGGCCGAGCGTATGCAAGAACATGGTGGTCGACGAGAGCGGCTACACGCAGCTGTTGCGCGACCTACGCCAGCTGCCGGGCGTCAAAAAGGTCTTCGTGCGCAGCGGCATCCGCTTCGACTACACCATGGCCGATGCCTCGGACGAGTTTTTACGCGAGCTGTTGGAGTACCATGTCTCGGGTCAGCTGCGCGTGGCACCAGAGCACGTGAGCGATGCAGTGCTGTCCGTGATGGGCAAGCCAAGCCGCGCCGTCTACGACGCGTTCTGCCGTAAATTCGAACGCTTGAATCGCGAATACGGGCTCAAGCAATATGTGGTGCCGTATCTAATCTCGAGCCACCCCGGCTCGACCATGAAGGAAGCCGTGGACCTTGCCGAGGCCGTGCGCGACATGGGCTACATGCCCGAACAGGTGCAGGACTTCTACCCCACGCCATCCACCATGTCGACGTGCATGTACTACACCGGCGTGGATCCGCGCACCATGGAGCCGATCTATGTGGCGCGCGACCCGCACGAGAAGGCCATGCAGCGCGCGCTCATCCAGTATCGCAAGCCCGAGAACTACAAGCTCGTGCGCGAGGCGCTGGAAAAAGCCGGGCGCCGCGACCTGATCGGCTACACCAAGCATTGTCTGATTCGCCCCGTGCCGCCACGCCCGGGCGAGGCATCGGTCAGCGGCGGACACGGCACCGGCAAGAAGGGCGGCAAACCGCATGGCGGCGGCGCCGGCAAGGGGCCCAAGGGCAGCAAGGGCCACGGCGGTATGTCGCGCGCGCAGAACACCGCCGGCCGTAACCGCGCGGCCCAGGGGCGTCAGGGCGCCAACGGCGGCGGTCGCCGCAACTAGCGTGGCGAGGGCCGGCCGGCGTCTCTTGGCCAGCCGGCGCCCCTTCATCGACCCAGGCGTGTTTTCCCTAGGGGGAACACACTTAGGCTGTCTCTAGTCGTGATTCCCCTAGGGAGAACACGTTCAGACGCACCTAGCCGTGTTTTCCTTAGGGGAATCACGCTTGCTGGTAGGGACGATCCGTCTGGCACGCCTGCCTGAGCGACCGCATCGCCTCTACCAGTACGAAACCGGCAATGGCAACCGTGACCACCACGTCGAGCGGCGTGTTCACAAACCACAGCAAACCCATGAGGTACGACCCGGCATTAAAGGCAAAGTGCAACAGGATCGTGTAGCGGCTGTCTCTTATACACATCTGACGCTGCCGACGAC
>CABSYS010000195.1:0-3708 GCA_902482045.1 uncultured Collinsella sp. | reverse complement strand
GAGGCCCTCGTTGAGACCATCGGCTGCTCGGGTATGACCCACTCTGCCGCCATGGCTTCCGAGATTCTTCCCGGTAAGACCATCCTCGAGGCCCTCAACACCGACCTCGTCTGCGACGCCATCAACGTTGCTATGCGCGAGATCTTCCTGCAGATCGTTTACGGCCGCAGCCAGACCGCGTTCTCCGAGGGCGGCCTGCCCGTGGGCGCCTCCCTCGACGACCTCGGCAAGGGCCTTCGCTCTCAGGTCGGCACCATGTTCGGCACCAAGGCCAAGGGCGCTCGTTACCTCGAGCTCGCTCAGGGCTACGTCACCCGCATGGCTCTCAACGACAAGAACGAGATCATCGCATTCGAGTTCCTGAACCTCGGCAAGTTCACCGACGCCGTCAAGGCCGGCAAGACCCCCGAGGAGGCCATCGCTGGCGCTATGGGCCACTATGGTCAGTGGGAGAACGCTGCCAAGTACATCGACCCGCGCACCGACGAGGAGACTCACTCCGTCGCCAGCGTGTTCCCGGTTCACGAGTAGAAAGGGAGGGAAATAACTATGACTGTTACGTTCGAAGGTTACGAGCGCCGCGCTGACAAGATCAACAAGTGCCTCGCCGACAACGGCATCGCCTCCCTCGAGGAAGCTCTGCAGATCTGCACCGACAAGGGCTTCAACCCGCGTGAGATCGTCAACAACACCCAGTCCATCGCCTTCCAGAACGCTGAGTGGGCCTACACCCTCGGCTGCGCTCTCGCCGTCAAGCGCGAGGCCAAGACCGCTTCTGAGGCTGCTGCCATCATCGGCGAGGGCATCCAGGCTTTCACCGTTCCCGGCTCCGTCGCCGAGGACCGCAAGGTCGGTCTGGGCCACGGCAACCTGGGCGCTATGCTGCTCTCCGACGACACCGAGTGCTTCGCCTTCCTGGCCGGCCACGAGTCCTTCGCTGCCGCTGAGGGCGCTATTGGCCTGGCTCTGAACGCCAACAAGGCTCGCAAGAAGCCGCTGCGCGTCATCCTCAACGGTCTGGGCAAGGACGCTGCTCAGATCATCGCCCGCATCAACGGCTTCACCTACGTGAAGACCCAGTTCGACTACTTCACGGGCGAGCTCAAGGTCGTCGAGACCATCCCCTACTCCGATGGTCCCCGCGCTGCCGTTAACTGCTACGGCTCCGACGACGTCCGCGAGGGCGTTGCCATCATGTGGCACGAGAACGTCGACATCTCGATCACCGGTAACTCCACCAACCCCACGCGCTTCCAGCACCCCGTCGCTGGCACCTACAAGAAGGAGCGCATCGAGGCTGGCAAGAAGTACTTCTCCGTCGCTTCTGGTGGCGGCACTGGCCGTACCCTGCACCCGGACAACATGGGCGCCGGCCCTGCCTCTTACGGCATGACCGACACCATGGGCCGTATGCACTCCGACGCCCAGTTCGCCGGTTCTTCCTCCGTGCCTGCGCACGTTGACATGATGGGTCTCATCGGCATGGGCAACAACCCCATGGTCGGTGCCACCGTCGCCTGCGCCGTCGCCGTCGAGGAGGCCCTCAAGGCCTAATCGCGCTTGCGCGATGCTCATATAGTTGAGCTTTGGAGCCGCTATCCACTTGGGTAGCGGCTCTTTTTTGTCCCTCCCTCAGTTGCGGTGAAATAGTTCCTAAACAGCCGCCCCATCCTTCCAAACAGGAACTATTCCACCGCAACTTCTTAGCGGGCGTTAAGGTATCGGTGACGCCCACCTTCCAATTTGGCCCTTTACCGATTTATCCAATCTTTGCGATACCTTTGCCGATCACCCGTGCGACAATGCGCCGGACGAGAAAGGAATCCGATGGAATCGACTGATGTACTGGTAATTGGATCTGGCATTGCGGGCCTTTGCGCCGCCATCGAAGCGGCACGCAC
Source organism: uncultured Collinsella sp. (assembly GCA_902482045.1). Taxonomy (GTDB): domain Bacteria; phylum Actinomycetota; class Coriobacteriia; order Coriobacteriales; family Coriobacteriaceae; genus Collinsella. The sequence continues at coordinate 1,807 of CABSYS010000195.1, read as the reverse complement.
GGGTGTAACCGTCGCTGTGGCAAGCGCCGGCAAGACCATGAGCGGATCGAGCTTTTTCCCGGGCACCTGGGGCCTCGGCCTGATTGGTCCCGTCGACGAAGACGACGAGCAGGACCTCATCGACACCATCCAGACCGTCGGCGGCGGCGTTGCCGACCCCGAACTCGTCCAGACGTTTGTCCACGGTATTCCTCAGGCCATCCAATGGCTCGAGCAGGATCTAGGTGTTGAGCTCCAGCGTCCGCAAAGTGCCGAAAGCGCCCAGCAGAAGCAGTTTATCCCCTGCTTTGACCATAAGACGCGTATGTGGCGCGGCCTCACCCGCAAGCCGCTTGAGGACGCGTGTACGGCCCAAATCGAGTTGCTTGGCATTCGCCTGTTCCCCCGCCACGAACTTATCGACCTTGTTGAGGATGCGAACGGAAAGATTGTCGGCGCAGTGCTCTATGACCGTGCAAACGAGCATCTCGTGCCTATGGCAGCCAACGCCACTATCATCGCCGCCGGAGGCACGGGCGGACTGTTCGAGCGCAGCCTCACTTCGGCAGACGTGCTCAGCTCCTCGCAGGCCATCGCACTGGTGCACGGTGCGTCCCTTACTAATATAGAGTTCATGCAGATGATGCCGGGCTTCATTGAGCCTAAGCGCAACCTGGTCTTTAACGAGAAGACCTGGCGCTACGTCACATTTGACCAACCGATCGATATTGCCGACGACAAGCTGGACGACCTGCTCGATCAGCGCTCCGGATATGGTCCCTTCACGTCACGCTTGGCCTCCCGCGCCATCGATCTTGCCATCGATCAAGCGGGTGCCGAAGGCCTCGCGCTCCACTACGACTTCCCCCGCGAGAACGTCCCCGAGTTTGTGCAGACCTTTGCCACTTGGCTACAAGACGAGCATAGCATCGCGCCGACCGACGAGATGCGCGTGGCGATGTATGCCCACGCCGCCAACGGCGGTATCAAGATCGACAAGACCGCGTGCACGGGCGTTGAGGGCCTCTACGCCTGTGGCGAGGCAACAGGCGGCATGCACGGCGCCGACCGCATCGGCGGCCTGTCAAGCGCCAACGGCATCGTGTTTGGGCGCATCGCTGGCGCATCGGCAGCCCTTGCAGCGCAGAAAGAGCCTGAGGCAGCTCTGAAAGCGGATATCGCCCTCCCCCAGTACGGCATTGCCACAACAGATGCCGAACGCCTGACGCACGGCCTCAAACACACGATGAGCACCTATTGCATGATCAACCGCACAGAGACGGGCCTATCCGAGGCACTACACGAGCTTGAGGGCTTGAAGACGGAGGCAACGACCTTGAGCACGCAGAAAGTCCTGGACAGCGAAGTCGCAGCCCTCGCCCGCCTGCAATCGCAGATTCAACTAGCACAGGAAATGGTCAAAGCCATGCGTAAGCGAACCGAAAGTCTCGGATCGCACTATCGAGCAGACTAAGCTGAGCACCCATCTAGAGCAGAACACAACTAATCGATATCTATGGGCCCCGTGAGCTCAAAGCGACACGGGGCCCATTCGTGTCCGCACGACAGCGTATCCTTATTCTTAATACAGAGTCGACATAGTCCACGTAGACAAATGAACAGAAAGGAAGAGATATGGACAGCAGGGATATCGAGAAATTGCGTGTCGAACTTGACAGCTACACCCATGTAGAAGACGGCGTTGAGTATTGGCTCGCACGCGATTTAATGGAGCCCCTCGGATACGCCCAATGGCGTAATTTTGAGACTGCGGTTAAGCTGTCTCTTATACACATCTGACGCTGCCGACGACTTAATAGGTGTAGAT
>CABSYS010000194.1:0-3756 GCA_902482045.1 uncultured Collinsella sp. | reverse complement strand
ACGAGATCTGCGCATGTCTCGTGGGCTCGGAGATGTGTATAAGAGACAGTCACTCATCGTCGCCGTTAAGGCGCCGCTCGCCGAGGTCAAGTCCACGCAGGAAAAGGTGCTCGAGCAAAACGCCGACTACCTGTCGCGTGGAGCATTGAAGCAGCTTGAGGACCGCAACAAGCGCGAACTCAACGCGCGCGAGCGTTCGGGTATCATGGAAGCGCTGGCGAGCGCGCGGACGCTCATGCGCGACGTGCTGCTGACGCTTCAGGACGAGGCAGCCGACGTGGTGAACGAAGACGTGCGCGACACGATCGGTCGGCTTGCCGCCGCGACGAATGTTGCGGGTGCCACACGGGCGCTCGAGGCAGTCGCGACCGCCGAGCGCAACATCGCCAGAAACGTTACTCCCCAGCTGGCCATCGAGGTCATGCTGTTCGATATCAGGAAGGCACTGAAATGCCGTTAGTTGTACCCGTTAAGTTTACCTACGCCTCGCGCGACCTGTGGTTCGACCCGCAGGATCTGGATATCCTCGAGGCCGATTATGCCATTTGTTCCACCGAGCGCGGAACCGAGATCGGCCTGGTCACGGCCGATCCCTTCGAGGTGCCGCAAGACGAGATCGGTCAGCCGCTCAAGCCCGTGCTGCGCGTGGCGAGCGACATCGACCTGCAGCTTGCGGACGACCTAGCCATCCAGGGCGACGAAGCCATGGTCGACTTCCGCCGTCTGGTCAAAGAGCTCGACCTCGAGATGAAGCCGGTGGGCGTCGAGTACCTGTTTGGCGGCGAGAAGGCCGTGTTCTACTTTGCGGCCGAGGAGCGCGTCGATTTTCGCCAGCTCGTCAAGGATCTGTCCTCGACGCTGCACATTCGCGTCGACATGCGCCAGATCGGCGTGCGCGACGAGACCCGCCTGGTGGGCGGCTATGCCCAATGCGGGCAGGAGCTCTGCTGCACGCGCTTTGGCGGACAGTTTGAGCCCGTCTCGATTCGCATGGCAAAAGAGCAGGACCTACCGCTCAACTCGTCCAAGATCAGCGGCGTATGCGGCCGCCTGATGTGCTGCCTGCGCTATGAGTTCGAGGCGTACAAGGACTTTAAGAGCCGTGCGCCCAAAAAGAAGACGCTCATCGATACGCCGCTTGGCAAGGCGCGTATTCAGGAGTATGACACGCCGCGTGAGCAGCTGGTGCTGCGCCTGGAGAACGGTAAAGTCTTTAAGGTCAACCTGGCCGATATGACGTGCTCGGAGGGCTGCAAAAAGAAGGCCGCCGAGCAGGGCTGCAGCTGCCGCCCCGACTGCGTGACGCGCGACGTGCTCGAGCGCATCGAGTCGCCCGAGATGCGCCTGGCGCTCATGGAGCTCGATCGCGAGAACGGCGTCGACGTGGGCGATGGCCTGTCGAGTGCCGACCGTCTGGCCGGCACGTCGATGCCCAAGCGCCGTCGTCGCGACGTCGATTCCGATGCCCGCGCTGCTCAGAGCCAGGGCGAGGGCCGTGGCCGCGGAAAGGGCCGCGGCAAGGCCGAGGCGCCCGAGGCCGAGGGGGCGGCCGATGGCCGTCGCCGCCGCAAGCGCGCGGGCTCGGGCGATGCTACCGAGGCTGCAGCCGCGGGCAAGCACGCCTCTCGCGAGCGCGAGGTTCAGCAACCCCAGCAGCAGAATCGCGGCGGTGGCATGAACCCCACACGTCGCCGCCGCCGTCATCTGTCGAGCGAGGAGCGCGAGGACGCCTTCCGCGCCGCAGCTGCTCGCGAGGCCGGTGCCGCTTCCAAGGGCGCCTCGGCCTCCGATGCGCCTGTCGACAAGAGCGGCAAGTCACGTGGCGAGGAGGAGCGCGCGCCGCGTCCGCGCCGTCGCCATTCCTCGGGCGCGCAGCAGAAGCCCTCAGTGCCCTCCGTGGCCGATCAGGTCTCGGATGGCGAGGTCAAGGTCACGCGCCGTCGTCCCGGAGATGGCGGGGGAGCGGCTGCCAAGGCTTCGCGTGGCGCCGCTCGCGACGAGCGCGAGCCGCGCGAGAATCGCGGTGGCGAGGGCTCGGCCGACCAGGGTCAAAAGCGCCGTCGCCGTCGCCGTTCCCGCAAGCCGCGCCAGGATGGTGGCGAGGGCTCGACCCCGTCTTCGCCCGCACCACAACCGCCCGCCGGCGAATAACGCCCGCGAGCGGATTTAGCCCGCCTTGCCCCGAGCGCATCGGGGTATCATAGCGCCGAATCAACAACCCTCCCTGCGACCGAGCGTAGGGAGGGTTGTGTCTTGAAGAGCCATCTGAACATATTGAGCCGTCTGCAGGGTGCCGGTGCCCTACCGTTTGCGGACGAATTGCTACCGTTTGCCGAGCGGGTGGCACACGAGGCGCTCGAGGCGTTGTCGCCCACGCGATGTGCCGGCTGCGAGCGCGCCGGTGCGCTTATTTGCCAAGACTGCCTGGCCGCGCTTGCGCTCATCGACCCGCGGCATAGCTGCACTCGATGCGGCGCCCCGTTTGGAGACTTGCTGTGCACCGAGTGCTCGGTCGAGGGTACGTCCTCGGCGATGGCCGAAGCACTCGACCGGTGCCTGGCATGTGCCGTTTACACGCACCCGCTGCCGCGGATCATTAAAGCGTACAAAGACGCGGGCGAGCGACGCCTGGCGCCGTATCTGGCAGAGCTGCTATACGATATCGCCTTACATGCCCAGGTCGCGGCACCCGATCGCTACGGTGGTGTGTTGTCCGGTGCCGATGCGGTGGTGTTTGTGCCCGCGACGGCGGCGGCGTTTCGGCGACGCGGCTTCGATCATATGGAAGCCATCGCGCGCCCATTTTGCGAGCTGTCGGGTGTTCCGCTGCTCGACGCCCTTGTTAAGTACGGCCATGGCGACCAGCGTGAACTCGGTCGTGAAGAACGCCGTGAACGCGCCCGAGGCATGTACGAGACCGTTGAGGACGTGCGGGGCCGCCGCCTGCTGCTTGTCGACGACGTTATCACCACGGGTGCGACGATGGCAGCGGCTTCGGCGGAACTCAAGCGCGCCGGTGCCGCGGCCGTTGATGGCCTCGCTATCGCACGCGTTTGGTAGGGGTGATTCGTGTGGCGGTAACAATCAGGCAGTGCAACAAACCGACAAAAGAGCAGCTAGCGGCTTCCGTGATCCTGGCGGGCGCCTCGGCGTTGCGCATGATTCGAGCCGAGCGCCGACAGATGGGCTACATCGGCTGGAAGGACCTTGAGCCCGAGGAGGAGCGCCGCGTGCTGTGTGCGTCATCGCCTTCGACCGAGGATATCTGTCTTTCCGACCTGGTTCGAATTGGAGCCAAAAGCGGCGAGGTGCAAGAAGATCTGTGCTTGCTGGTGGGATCTGCGGCGCAGCGCCGCCGCATGCCTGGTGTGGGCTGGTCCGTGTGTTCTGGGTTGCCTGCCGGCTCGATTTTAGAGGTGGAACCGGGGGTGTACAGCCTGTCTCCCGAGGCCCTTTGTGTTGCCGTCGCCCGCGAGGTCGGCTGTATCCAGGCGTTTGCCCTGGCCCAGGAACTGTGTTCCAAGATTTCACTGAGCGATCGCGGGAAGTATCTGCCTCCCTATACCTCGCCTGTTGCGAATAGACTTGCAAAGGACAAGGACCAACCGGCAGACGTGGGCTACTTTGAAGTCGAGCCGGTGCTGACGCCCGATCGCCTGGCAGATTACCTTGCGGCATGCAAGGGGAATGTGGCCAAACAACTGCTGCGCCTGTGTCCCTATCTGTCGGAAAACCTGCGCTCACCCATGGAGTGCA
>CABSYS010000193.1:0-3764 GCA_902482045.1 uncultured Collinsella sp. | reverse complement strand
CTACACCTATTAAGTCGTCGGCAGCGTCAGATGTGTATAAGAGACAGCTCTTGGTCGCGGTCGTTTTCTTGACAGCGGTCTTGGCCGGAGCCTTTGCGGCCGGCTTGGCCTTGGCGGTCTCGGCCTTTACCTCGGAGGCTGCCTCGGCCTCGGCGGCCTCCTTGGCAGCGGCGGTCGTGCGCTTGCGCGTCGTCGTTGCCTTGGCAGCAGTCGTCTTTGCTGCGGCGGTCTTGGTGGCAGCGGCCTTGGTCGTCGTAGCCTTCTTGGCCGTCGTCTTACGCGTCGTGGTCTTCTTGGCGGCAGGTTTCGCCGCGGGCTTAACCTCGACCTCGGCAGCCGGCTTTTCCTCAGCTTTGGGCTCCTCAGCAGCGGCGGGCGCCTCAACAACCGGCTCGGCCTTGGGCTCGGGCTCGGCCACAACCTCGGGCTCGGCCTCAGCCTTCTCAGCCGCAGCTTCAACCACGGCCGCCGGCCTCTCAATCTCCGGATGCATAAAGAAGTACAGGTCCAGATACTTGTCGGCCGAGCGCGTCCAGCTAAAGTCCTGGCTCATGGCCTGTGTGACCAGCTGGCTCCAGGCATCGCGGTTATCCCAGAACAGGCGTGCCGCGCGGAACACGGCGTCGCCCATCTCGTCGCCGTTAAAGTTGCTAAACGAGAAGCCCGTGCCCTCGCCGGTAAACTCGTTATACGGGATCACTGTGTCCTTCAGGCCACCGGTCTCGCGAACAATCGGCAGGGTGCCGTAGCGCATGGCGATGATCTGCGACAGGCCGCAGGGCTCAAACTTCGAAGGCATCAGGAACATATCGGCGGCGGCATACATGCGCTGCGACAGCGCCGGATCGAACTCGATGCGCGCGGCCATGGTGCCGGGGTACTTGTCCTGGAAGTAGCGCAGGCCGTCCTCATAGTCGCGGTCGCCGGTACCCAGCACTGCTACCTGCACGCCGCCGGACAGGATGCGGTCGAGCGCGTACATGACCAGGTCCATGCCCTTCTGGCGCGTCAGGCGCGTAACCATCACCATGAGCGGACGGTCGTCGCGAACCTCGAGCCCCAGCTCTTCCTGCAGCTTGGCCTTGCACACGGCCTTGCCGGAACGGTCCTCGACCGTGTAGTTTGCGGCAATGCGCTTGTCGGTCGCCGGGTCAAAGCCCGCCACGTCAATGCCGTTCAAAATGCCCTGCAGCGCATAGGAGCGCTCGCGCAACACACCGTCCAGGCCCTCGCCAAACTCGGGCGTCTGGATCTCGTTGGCATAGGTGGGGCTTACCGTGGTGATGGCATCGGCATAGCGCAGCGCGCCCAGCATGTAGTTGATGCTGCAGGCGTCGCAACGCAGCTGCGAGGCGGCCGCCGGAATGTGCGCCACGCCCAGGATGTCCTCCATCACGGTGTCGCTAAACTGGCCCTGGAACGCCACGTTGTGGATCGAGAACACGGTCTTGACGCGGTCGTACAGCGGCAGGCCCTGGTAGAACTCGCGCAGGAACACGGGCGCCAGTGCCGTCTGCCAGTCGTTGCAGTGCAAGATGTCGCACTCAAAGCCCTCGGGTAGGTGCTGCAGGCTCTCGGTGATGGCTTTGGAGTAGAACGCAAAACGCTCGCCGTCATCAAAGAAGCCGTACGGATAGTCGCGCGCAAAGTAGCGCTCGTTGTCGATGAACATATAGGTGACGCCGTCGTGCTCGAGCTTCTCGAGCCCGCAGTACTCGTTGCGCCAACCCAGGCTCACGTAAAAGTCGGAGAAGTGCTCCATCTGCGACTTGTACTCATCCTTGATGGTGGCGTACTTAGGCACCATCACGATGACCTCGGCACCGGCGCGCACGAGTGCCGCGGGCAGCGAACCCGCTACGTCGCCCAGGCCACCGGTCTTTACAAACGGTGCGCACTCGGCCGAGGCAAACACGATCTGCATCTTTTTGCTGGAATCTGCCATATTGTCTCCCTGTTGCAATTCGAGAATAGCCGCCTGGCGCTAACCGGGCGGCTATTCTGCATGTTACGAGCGATGTTTCGGTGCCTACGCTAATGTACGATGGTGGTATCGGGAGTTAACGGGGCCTTGCCCAGCACCAGGATGTTCTCGGGCGTGCCGCGAAGCTCAGTGTTGGTGGGGACCACGTTGTTCTTGTCCAGGATGGCATTCTCAACGCGGGCGCCGCTCTTGATGATGCAGCTCTGGTTGATGATCGAGTTGGTCACCGAAGCGCCTTCCTCGACCACAACGCCGCGCGACAGGATCGAGTTGCGCACGGTGCCCTTGATGATGCAGCCGGCCGAGATAATCGAGTTGCACGCGTGGCTGCCGGTCGCATAGCGCGAAGGCGGCACGTCGTGAGCCTTGGTCAGGATCGGGCGCTCGGGGTCAAAGAGCTGGTCGGCCACGGTCTGGTCGAGCAGGTCCATGCTGCGGCGATAGAGCGACTTCTCGCTAAACACTCCCACGACCTCGCCCTTGTACTCGTAGCTGCACACGTCGATGTTGCCAAAGTCGCCCTGGAGTGCCTCGAGCAGGTCCAGATAGTCGGCGGCCTGGTAGTGGTCGATGATCTCGAGCAGCGTCTCGCGGTTGACGATGCAGCAGTCCATAGAGGCGTTGTCGCCGTACACGACGCCGGCGCTCACGCCCGTCAGGCGGCCGTTCTCGTTAATCTGCAGCTTGGTCTCGTCATCGACGTTGCGCGTGGCCTTGCAGTACACCACGGTCATCTGGGCGCCGGAGTTCTCGTGCGCGTCGATGATGGTGTTGAGGTCCATGTTAAAGATGATGTTGGTGCCCATCATCACAACATAGGGCTTGTCCGAGCGCTGGAACAGCGTCTTGTTGGAGATGATGTCGCGCAGCAAGAAGCGCATGCCGCCCTTGGTGGTGCCATACGCGTTGCCGGGCACCATGAACAGGCCGCCCTTCTTGCGGTCCAGGCCCCAGTCCTTGCCCGAACCCACGTGGTCGATCAGCGAGCGGTAATTGCCCGGCATGACGACGCCAACGGTCTTAATGCCGGCATTCATCATGTTGGACAGCGGGAAGTCGATCAGGCGGTAGCGGCCCAAAAACGGGACGGACGCGATGGGGCGGTCCTTGAGCAGCACGCTGCCGTAGGTCGAAGAGTAGTTGGCGGTGATATAACCGATGGCCTTGCGATTGATCATCGGATCATTCCCCCTTCCCGATAACGACGTCATTTCCAACGACGGCCGTATCCTTGGTGGTATCGACAGAGCCGAGCTTCACGCCCTCTTCGACCGTGGAGTTCTCGCCCAAAATAGCGCGGCAGATGTGCGCGCCGCTCTTAACGTGCGCACCCGGCAGCAGCACGGAGTCCTCGACCACGGCGCGCTCCTCGATAATGACATCGGTCGAAAGGATCGAGTGGCGAGCGGTGCCGTAGATCTTGCAGCCGTTGGAGACCAGGCAGTCGTCCAGGCGGCCGTCCGGGCCAATGTAGTGCGGCGGACGCGTGGTGATGTTGGACATGATGGGGAAGTTCTTGTCAAACAGATCGAACTCGGGGTTGTTGCCCAGCAGGTCCATCGAGGTCTCGTGGAAGCTGGCGATGGTGCCAACGTCCTTCCAAAAGCCGTGGAACTCGTAGCTGTACAGGCGCTTGCCCTCGCCGAGCAGCTTGGGGATGATGTCCTTGCCAAAGTCGTGGCTCGAGCGCTGGTCCAGAGCGTCTTCCTCGAGCGCCTCGATCAGCACCTGTCTCTTATACACATCTGACGCTGCCGACGACTTAATCGGTGTAGATCTC
>CABSYS010000192.1:0-3779 GCA_902482045.1 uncultured Collinsella sp. | reverse complement strand
GGCAGCGTCAGATGTGTATAAGAGACAGGTATTCACCCTAAAGGAATCCCATGACGGATACCAAACGAATGACGTCTCAAGCTCCTTGCCTCGTCTTGCACAAAACTCCTTTAAGGCCGGAGCGGGTTTGTCAGGAGAAGTCTTGCCTTGAGTAAAGTACAGACCAGTCGCTTGATCATATTTCTTTCCTCCTTCTTCTTCCCATGTCCCCGACAGCCTCCAAAGCTCCGAGTATAAATCGGACAATTTAAGGCGGTTCAAAGTCACATAGTGACTGCTAACTGCAAACATTGCCGAAACAGCGCAAGCATAAGTCCCCGTTTCTTTGATAACTTCTGTTTGCGTTGGCGTTATTATTCCCGAAACCGTTTTGCTCGCATCAACAACATATCCCTGTTTATACAAATCCTTGGCAGATACAAAAACGTCATCGAAATGTTCCGGCGATCCGCTGCGATTGCCTCCCGAGGACAATTTATTTGGTACTTTTTTTCCACTTGCGTCTAAAACAATGTTTTTATCTAAGTCGGCAACGCCAACAGTTAGCTCGTCAATCTTTAACGCAACGACGTTATCCGAGGATGCGAGGAGTGCAATTTCTTCGCTTGCACTCTCGATGGGTAAAAGAGCGTTCGGAGCCAAGCAGTATTCGCTGATCCACCAAGATCGCTCTGAATCAAATACGACGTAGCCATAGTTAACGTCATCCCGCTTCGCACGAACGATATACCCGATTGATTCCCCATCGGAATTCACCATTTTTACTGGGTCACAAGCGGTCACCGGCTCATCCGATACATCATCAAAGAAAGCCTGCGCTTGCTCCACAGCTATTTGCGGTGTGACACGGACCAAGTCGTCGTCTCCAAAAACCAACCTTGGAGACATCAGGGCGGCAAGCAACACTATGAATCCGACAATCACCTTTCTCGAATAACGCATTTCTTCCTCCATCCGTGTAGTAGGGAGATACGGTAACTAAATGATATTCGCTAGATAGTGTTATACGTTTGATATTGTTTTTACTGACACACTTTTAATCGGTGAAAGGTCTTCTTTTCGCCCTAAACGAGAAAAGGGCACTGGAGAAATCTCCGGTACCCTCACATTGCCCTCTATTTACTTGCTAGTCCTTAAACAGATAGCCCACGCCGCGGACGGTGGTGATGTGTGCCGCGATCTGCGGGCCCACCTTGGAGCGGATGCGTCGGATGTGCACGTCGACGGTGCGCGTGCCGCCGCAGTACTCAAAGCCCCACACGCGGTGCAGCAGCACCTCGCGGCTGTAGGCACGGTTGGGGTGCGTCGCCAAAAAGCTCAGCAGCGAGTACTCCATCAGCGTCAGGTCGATGGGCTCGTTATCGAGCGTCACCTGGTAGGTAGCCAGGTTGATCTCGAGGTTATCGATGTTGAGCACATCGTCGGCGGCGACGGTCTCCTCCTCGCCCATCAGGCGCTGCGCGCGAGCCTTGAGCTCGTTGGGCGTCGCCGTGGGGCACACAAAGTCGGCATGCGCGTGATTGGGCAGGCGCAGGGTGCCGAGCGCCTCGTCGTCGACGATCACCAGCATGGGGACGCCGCCGCGATCGTCAAGCCACTTGGCAATCTGATCGATGCGGTCGCTGCGGATGCCATCGGAATCGAGAATCAGCAGGTCAAAGTCGTGCGCTGCAGTCGGCGAATCGGGGGTTGCCAGGCTCACCTCGACACCCAGGGTGGTCGTCAAGCTGCGGGCAAACTCGTGGAAGCGCGTCGTGCGCGCCATGAACAGGGCACTCTTTTCGGACATATCGGCCTCCAAAGAAATGAGCTCAATCGTACTGGAACAAGCCAGCGCGATTAGGAGTTCGCCAGGTAGTGCTTGATCTCCCACTCGGTGATCGTAGACTCAAACTTATGCCACTCGTCGCGCTTCTTTTTGAGGAAGAAGCTGTGGATGTGCTCGCCGAGGGCATCCTTCATAAACTGCGAGTCCTCAAACACGTCAAGTGCCTCTTTGAGCGAGCGCGGCAGCGGCGTGTAGCCGGCCTCGAGCATCTGACGGTCGGTAAGCTTGAGCGTCTCGGCCGTGGCCTCGGGCGGGAGCTCCAGCTTGCGCTCGATGCCGTCCAGGCCAGCCGCCAGCGTGACGGCGTTGACCAGGTACGGGTTGGCCATGGGGTCGGGGCTGCGAAGCTCGATGCGCGTGGACAGCTGCTTGCCGGGCTTGTAGACCGGGATGCGGACCATACTCGCGCGGTTGCGCAGGCCCCACGTGGCGTACTGCGGCACGGAGTCGCCGCCGGTAGTAATGCGCTTGTAGGAGTTGACCGTGGGGTTGGTGATGGCGCTGATCTCGCGCGCGTGCGCCAGGATACCGGCCATGTAGTGTTTGGCGACGTCGGAGAGGTGGTACTTCTCGTCGTCCTCGCCCCAAAAGACGTTGTTGCCGTCGTGGTCGAATAGCGACTGGCACAGGAACATAGCGCTGCCGTCCTCGCCCGCCAACGGCTTGGGCATAAAGGATGCGTGGCAACCGCTCTCGTAGGCCTGCTGCTTAATGATGAGTTTGGCCGTGGTGATGGCGTCGGACATGCTCAGGGCCTCGGCGTGGCGCAGGCTCATGCCGTGCTGTGAGCGACCGGCAGCGTGGAAGGTGTACTCCACGGGCACAGACATCTTCTCGAGCGTGAGGACCGTGTTGCGGCGCAGGTCGCGAGCGGCATCGCTCACCGAAAGATCGAAGTAGCCCACGTTGTCGAGCGGCTCGGGGGTGTGCTCGTCGGGGAAGTAGTAATACTCCAACTCGGCGCCCACGTTGAGCAGATAGCCGGCCTTCTCGGCCTTATAGAACATACGGCGCAGGGCGTCGCGCGGGTCGCCGGCAAAGGGCTTGCAATCGGGAGTGCACACATCGCAGAACACGCGGGCGACGCCGTTATGGCTCGGACGCCACGGCAGAATCTGGAAGGTCGAAGCATCGGGGAATGCGAGCATGTCGGCTTCCTCGGGCGTGGCAAAGCCCTCGATGGCGGAGCCGTCAAAGCCAATACCCTCCTCAAAAGCGACCTCGAGGTCCTCGGGGCTAATGGCAAAGTTCTTGAGGCGGCCGAGAATGTCGACAAACCACAGACGCACAAAGCGGATGTCACGCTGTTCTACGGAGCGGAGTACGTAATCGATGTTCTGCTGGTTCATGTCGCTCCCCTTTCTTTCGGGCGGGTTTCGACTGGTCTATATCGCAGATACTATCGCAGAAAAATGTTTCCGCAGGGTTAAAGCGTATCAAGCGCTCAAAAAACGTGCGCGAACAGGCAGTTGCGAACGAGCGGCTAGCGCGAGGTCGATGCGCGGTGTTCGATGTGGCCGGGGATCTCGATGCACTTGGGCGCCAGCTTTGCGGCCTCGCCCACGGTGGTGGTAACAACGTCGATGCGCTCGGAGAGGCGCTCGACCACGCGCTCGGCGATGGTGAGGGTGTCCTGCGCTGCCGTGGTCACGCCACCAAAGAGCACGTGGTTCCAGGGGTAATCGTCAAACGTCGCGATTCTGAGACCCGCCGGCAACGAGGGCCCAAGCTGCGCTAGCGCCTCGGTCAGACGCAGGAAGACCAGACCGTTGACGGCAATGAGGCCGAGTTTTTTGCCCGCATAGTCGCGGATGGCCTCGTCCAAGCGGCCAACGCCTGTGGCACCGCCATCGGCCAAGGTGACAACCTCACCCGCAAGGCCGCGGCGCGAAAGCTCATCGGCTGTCTCTTATACACATCTGACGCTGCCGACGACTTAATAGGTGTAGAT
>CABSYS010000191.1:0-3782 GCA_902482045.1 uncultured Collinsella sp. | reverse complement strand
TCTCGTGGGCTCGGAGATGTGTATAAGAGACAGAGCGACGAGGCTGCTGACGAGAACGTCGACGCACTCGCCGCTGCGCACGCGATCGCCGAGCTCAAGGTACAGCCGCGCCCCGTGTCGCTCGCCTACGAAGCCTCGCCCGTCATGGATATCATCCTCAGCGCGGCCAAAGAAGGCGCTTCGCTCTATGCCGTCACCGACCCCGCCGGCATTACGCACCGCGTGTGGGAGGTCAAGCGCGAGGACGCCGTCGGGGCCATCCGAGCCATGCTCGATCAGGCACCGGAGCCGGCACTGGCCGACGACCCCGCCTATGCAGCCGCTCTGACCGGGGCGTCGCAGCTGCTGGCAGACGAGGCCCGCACGGCCGGCACCTACACGGGCAAAGAACCGTTCAACTTTACCGTCGCCGCGCTATTCCCCACCGCGCAGGTCGCAGGCGCCGCACCGCAGGTTCCGACGGGCCTGCTCACCCACCAAATTGCACGGTGGTTCTAGCCAGGCTTAAACGCTTAGCTCAAAGACTCGGCAGCTCAACAAACAAGGGGCGGGGATACATGCGCATGCATCCCCGCCCCTTTCACATCGAGCAATGATGTCGGCGATCTACATCGCCACGCCCGCGCTACCCGCGCTGCGGGCCTGCTGCCGCCACGAGTGGCTCAAGCCCCAGCTCGCGTGCATAGTCTTCCTGCGTAAAGATCTCAACCAGTTCAAACGTATCCGTCGCATCATCAAACGCAAAGTGCAGCACCGAGCAGTTGCCCGGCACGCGGTCGCGCTCGTCTGCCGCCGTGCCCTTCGCGTGATCCATAAACTCCTTGATAGCCGAGCCGTGGCTCACCGCGAGCACGCACGTATGGTCCGCATGCTGCATAAGCTCGGTCAACGTCGCCACCATGCGCTCGCGCACCTGCATCTGGCCCTCGCCGCCAAACTGGCAATAGAAGTCGCGCCACGGGCGCTCGGGCATGAGCATCACGCGCTCGGCCTCAAAGTCGCCAAAGAACCACTCGCGCAGGCCGTCCAGGCGCTCGTACGCCAAGCCCGGCCACAAGTTGGCGATAGTCTGCTCGGTGCGATGGAGCGTGGAGGCATAGGCGTGGTCGGGCTCAATGCCGCGCGCACGCAAGAACATGCCGGCGCGCGCCGCCTGGTCGCATCCCAGCTGCGTAAGCGGTGAGTCACTCCATCCCTGAATAATGCGCTTGAGGTTAAATATCGTCTGTCCATGACGGACCAGATACAAGTCTTTATTCATAGGGGTCCTTTCGTTCGTTACCAACCCAAGAGCGAAAACGCCCCGTCGCAATAGCCAAAATGAAGCACGGCACCGTTGTCGGGTAGCTCCCCCTCGCCAGTCACATACTCAAGAAACTCCTGGCAGGCTGAGCCGTGGGAAACGGCCAGCACGCAGTCGTGCCGGGGCCGGGCCATGATGCGGGACAGCGCCGCGACCATACGTGCGCGAAGCTCGCTTTCCGACTCGCCACCAAAGGCAACCGGATAATCGCCCCAGGGTTGCGCCGGCATCTCGTGGTTTGACGTGCCCTCCAACGAACCCAAATGCCACTCGCGCAGTTCATCGACCAGTTCTATGGAACGGCCCTCGCCAACGATCAGCTCGGCCGTACACCGCGCCCGCCCCAACGGAGACGAATACACATGGTCAAAGGTCACGCCGCGGTCCTCGAACGCCGCACGCGTCGCCAGCGCTTGCTCGCGCCCGCGCGCCGTAAGCGGTGAATCGCGCCAGCCCTGCAAAATGTTCTTCACATTGAGCTCGGTCTGCCCATGCCGCACCAAATACAGATCGGCCACACGCCCTCCCCTCGCACCACCACAAAGGGGACAGGCACCTTTGTGGTGGTTTTGCCGCCGGATCGCGCCGCAACGACGCGCAACTACAGCAGCACGTCGGCAAGCGGACGCTTGGGCACGTGATGCACCTGTGCCTCATCGCGCCAGTAATTGATAGAGCCATCCGGGTTGGAGTCGATCGCATCGATCACCTGCGTCTCGGCTGGCACGCCAAAAGCCATGATCAGCTTGAGCTCGTATTTGTCGTTATCGAGCCCCATGGCATCGATCGCGTGGGGCGTAAAGGCCTTGAACATGCAGGCTGCCACCTCGGGCGTGGCGCTGCGGGCGGCGAGCATCATCGTCTGCGCGGCAATGCCCGTGTCGACCTCGGCAATGGGAGCGGCTGGCTTGCCCGGAACGGCGCGCTCGGCCAAAATCGCGATGTAGCCGGTCGGGCGCTCGCCCTCATCGGGACCCGGCCAGTCCTTAAGCGCGCCGGCCCACGCGAGCTCATCAAATACGCGCGCGCAGTCCTCTGCACCGCTCACCACATGAAAGCGCAGGCGCTGAGCGTTGGCGCCGCAAGGGGCCAGGTGTGCCAGCTCCGCCAGCTCGAGCAAAAACTCGCGCGGTACGCGCATGGACTCGTCAAATCGGCGGCACGTGCGGGCGCGGCGGACCAGCGTGTCAAACGTGTCCAGGCCGAGCTTTTCGCAACCCTGCTTTGCCATCGACTCGGCGCTTACCGGCGCTGCGGGAACTGTTTCGTTCATAGGGACCCCTCAATAAAAGCCAATTGTCCTTAAGAAAATCTAACCTAAAACGTAGGCAATAACGAACAGAGCCGCAATGTTCTACATCTGTTGAATATCCCACATCCAAACGGGAACAAAGATAACAATTCGGGAAGGTGAGACTCCCATTCGCCCTTTCCGCCCCACGCGACGGCGCCCTTGGGCGATACTGGTTGCAAGAGCTACGGCTTACGCCGCACGGAAAGGAGACATCATGGGCATCTTTAAGAACGATGACAAGCAATCGAGCGCGTTTGGATTTGACGAGAAAAGCATGGCAGGCAAGGCCGTCAAGGCCGTGCGCTGGATTTACGCCATCACGGGCGTCTTAGCGCTCGTCGCCGGCATCGCACTGCTGTTTGCGCCCGCCAAGTCCCTCGTCTTCCTAACGACCGTCTTGGGCTTCTACTTTGTGATCACGGCCGCGATCAGGCTGTTTACCGCTGTTTTCGAGCCGCTGCTGCCCACCGGCTGGCGCGTTACGAGCATCATCTCCAACCTGCTCATCATTCTGGGCGGCGTCATAATCCTGCGCAACCAGGCCTTCTCGACCGCGACGCTCACCACGCTTGTAGTGGTCGTCGCCGGCTTTGGCTGGATCGTCGAGGGAGTCATGTCGATTCTGGAATCCGAGCTTTCGTCCAACCGCGCCCTCGCCATCCTGAGCGGCGCACTCTCCATCATCGCGGGCATGTTCGTGTTTATCTATCCGCTGTGGTCGGCCAAGATGCTCGTCATCTTTAGCGGTGCCGCACTGCTGGTGTTTGGCGTGACACTCATTGTCCGCGCCATTCAGTTTGGCAAACTGGTGCGCTAGATGCCAAAGACGCTTTTTATTGATGCCGACGCCTGCCCGGTCACGCGCGAGTCAATCGACTGCGCACGGAGGGCGGGCGTCGCCGTCGTTATCGCCGGCAACAGCACGCAGAACCTGGAACGCCACATTCGCCGCGACGATCCGCGCGACGCCGAGCACGCGCGTCGGGGCTTTTGGGTCACGACGCTCGATGTGAGCGTGGGAGCCGATAGCGCCGACTTTGCCATTATCGAGCGCCTGCAGGCTGGCGACGTGGTCGTGACACAAGACATAGGCCTGGCGAGTATGGTGCTCGGACGCGATGCCGCCGCCATCGGCGTGCGCGGGCGCATCTCTGTCTCTTATACACATCTCCGAGCCCACGAGAC
>CABSYS010000190.1:0-3791 GCA_902482045.1 uncultured Collinsella sp. | reverse complement strand
AACCGCATCGTCAACGCGGGCTTCCACATGAAGGTGCCCGTGATCGACCGCAAGGCCGCCACGGTGAGCCTGCGCACCATGAAAAACGGTTTTGGCATCGACGTTAAGACCCAGGACAACGTGACCATCGGCCTTGAGGTCTCTGCTCAGTACCACGTGAGCTATGACATGGGCGCCGGCCCGGCAGATTCGGGTATCTACAAGAGCTACTACATGCTGCAGGAGCCCGTCGACCAGATGCGTGACTTCATCACCGACGCCCTACGCTCTTCGATTCCCGTCTACACACTCGATGAGGTCTTTGCCAAGAAGGATGACATCGCCAAGGATGTCAACGCTACCGTTTCCGAGCAGATGGCCGCCTACGGCTTCACCCTCGTGTCGACGCTCATCACCAAAATCGCACTGCCGACCGAGGTCGAGAACTCCATGAACGACATCAACGCCGCCCAGCGAAAGCGGGCCGCTGCGCAGGAGCTCGCCGAGGCCGATCGCATCAAGCGCGTTACCGAGGCGACCGCCGAGGCCGAGGCGATGGAAAAGGCGGGCGAGGGCATCGCCAACCAGCGCAAAGCCATCGCGCTGGGCATCAAGGACTCGCTCGAGATTATCCAGGAGACGGGCGTCGGCAACGATGAGGCCAACCAGCTGTTCATGTTTACGCAGTGGTCCGAGATGATGACGGAGTTCGCTCGCACGGGCAAAACCTCGACGGTCGTGCTGCCGAGCGATTTCTCACAGTCGGCCTCGATGTTCGAGCAGATGCTGACCGCCGGAAAAGTTCAGAACGAGTCGAAGGAGTAGACGCGCGTGAAATATACCGTTGTTTGCGTTGGTAAGCTCAAAGAGCGCTTTTGGAAGGACGCGTGCGCCGAATACACCAAACGTCTAGGCGCCTATGCCAAGGTAGATATGCGCGAGGTTGCCGATATCGATCCGGCCAAGGCTGGCGGTGTGGATGCCGCGCGTAACAAAGAGGGCGCGGCGATTCTTGCTGCCCTGCCATCGCGGGCACATGTGATTCTGCTGGCTATCGAGGGCAAGGAGCGTTCGAGCGAGGAGCTCTCGACCCGTCTCGATGACCTCATGCTGCGAGGCAACAGCGACATCGCTTTTGTAATCGGCGGATCGGACGGCGTGAGCGATGCCGTGCGTGCCCGCGCCGACGAGATGCTCAGCTTTGGACGTATTACCTTGCCGCACAACCTGGCGCGCGTGGTGCTGCTGGAGCAGATCTACCGCGCCTGCAAGATTAGCCGTGGCGAGCCGTATCACAAGTAAGTCGGTAATACGAAACAATGGCGTGGGACAATGACTTTCGTTTTGAGGAACGCATCTGAGAGGACTGTGTGATATGAAGATCGGATTTGTCGGTTTTGGCAATATGGCGAGCGCTATGGCCGATGGCTGGATTGCCGCCGGCGTAGCCGCGGGCGACATGTGCGCCTGCGCAGGCCGCTACGATGCTCTGGTTGAGCGTTGCGAGGCGCGGGGCATGGCTGCCTGCCACGATGCGGCGGAGGTTGTTGCCGCGTCCGATATCGTGGTTGCGGCGGTCAAGCCGTACATGATCGAGAAGGTATTCGCTCCACTCAAGGATGCGCTTGCCGACAAGGTCGTCCTTTCGGTTGCCTGGACTTGGGATAGCGCAAAGTGGGAACAGGTCCTGCCAGGTGTCGCTCATATCTCGACGGTGCCTAACACGCCGGTTTCGGTGGGCGAGGGCGTTATCGCCTGCGAGAAGGCTTCCACGCTTAGCGATGAGCAGCGTGCCACGGTGCTCGGTCTGCTCGGAAAGCTTGGCACGGTGGTCGAGCTCGATTCGAGTCTGCTGTTTGTGGGCGGTACCGTGGGCGGTTGCGCCCCGGCGTTTGTCGCCATGGCGATCGAGGCTCTGGGCGATGCGGCCGTCAAACACGGTATTCCGCGCGCCGATGCCTATCGCATTGTGAGCCAGATGGTGCTGGGTACGGCAAAGCTGCAGCTTGCAACCGGTCAGCATCCCGCAGCGATGAAGGATGCCGTGTGCTCGCCCGGCGGCGCTACCATCAAGGGCGTCGTCGCGCTCGAGGATGCCGGCATGCGCAGCGCCCTCGTCAAGGCCATCGACGCTACTCTCCAGTAAACTGGCCAATAAGGGACAGGTTTATTTTGGCAGGGTTTTCCTGCAGTTTTGTACCTTGAGCAAAAAGCGCCCCGCAACTGGCTCAATTCCAGTTGCGGGGCGCTTGCGTTTGCTCAGATAAAACCGACCAAAATAAGCCTGTCTTTTTTGGCAGGTTAGTCCCAGAAGCTGTCTTCTTCATCCTCGGACTTGGGGCCGCGGTCGACATACATCTTATGGGTGCGCTTCTCCATTACAAAGGCAAGAATCGCAAATAGCAGGATGCCGCCGGCGAAAAGGATGGCAAAACCGGTGCGGGTGCCAAACAAAAAGGAAAAAACTGCGTCCATTGGGTGCCTTCTTGCGTAGTTGAGTTGGGTCGTAAACGCTCATAAGTATATACTTGCCCATACATGTACAAGGTTGCAACCTAAATGGAATGTATATCGCCGGAGGATCTAATGCTTGATATCAAGTTTGTTCGCGAGAACCCCGATGCCATCGATACCGCCATGGCAAATCGCCAGACGTCTTGGGATCGCGAGAAGTTCTTTGAACTCGACGACGAGCGCCGTGCCGTCATCACCGAGGTCGAGGAGCTCCAGGCCACGCGTAACGCCGAGTCCAAGAAGATTGGCGCCCTGATGAAGGAGGGCAAGAAGGACGAGGCCGAGGCCGCCAAGGAGGCCGTGCGCGCCGTCAACGAGAAGATCGACGGTCTGGCCGAGCGCCGTACCGCTCTTGAGCAGGAGCAGTACGACTTCATGTCTCACCTGCCCAACATTCCGTGCGAGGCCACCCCGTACGGTAAGGACGAGGACGAGAACATCGAACGTCGCCGCTGGGGCACCCCGCGCGAGTTCGACTTCGACTTTAAGCCGCACTGGGATCTGGGCACCGATCTGGACATCCTCGACTTCGAGCGTGGCAACAAGCTTTCCGGCAGCCGCTTCACCGTTCTCGGTGGCGCCGGTGCCCGCCTGGAGCGTGCCCTCATCAACTTCTTCCTCGATACGCACACCAGCCGTGGCTTCAAGGAGTGGTGGCCGCCTATCGTCGTCAAGCGTCAGACCATGTTTGGCACGGGCCAGCTGCCCAAGTTTGAGGACGACGCCTATCACGTCTCGGGCGACAACTTCCTGATCCCTACCGCCGAGGTCGTACTGACTAACCTGCATGCCGGTGAGGTTCTGGACGCCGACACTCTGCCTCGCCGCTACACTGCCTTCACCCCCTGCTTCCGCGAGGAGGCCGGTTCCGCCGGTCGCGACACCCGCGGCATCATTCGCCAGCACGAGTTCGACAAAGTTGAGATGGTCAAGTTTGCCAAGCCGGAGGAGTCCGACGAGGAGCTCGAGAGCATGACCGCCGAGGCCGAGTACCTGCTGCAGCAGCTGGGCCTGCCGTATCGCGTGATTAGCCTGTGCACCGGCGACCTGGGCTTCTCTGCCCGTCAGACCTACGACATCGAGGTTTGGCTGCCGAGCTACAACGCCTACAAGGAGATCAGCTCCTGCTCCAACTGCGGTGACTTCCAGGCTCGCCGCGCCAACATCAAGTATCGCGACCCCGAGAACTTCAAGGGTTCGCGCTACCTGCACACCCTCAATGGTTCCGGCCTGCCGGCCGGCCGCACCATGGCCGCCATTCTGGAGAACTACCAGAACGCCGACGGCACCATCACGAT
>CABSYS010000189.1:0-3799 GCA_902482045.1 uncultured Collinsella sp. | reverse complement strand
TCTACACCTATTAAGTCGTCGGCAGCGTCAGATGTGTATAAGAGACAGGGCAAACTCATCCCGATAGCGCCCGCCGTCCGCATCCCAAATCTGGGAACCAGCAAACAGGCCCCAATCGACCTGCCCGACTGTGGGTCGCTCCAGAAAAGCCTTAAGCATCGACAGGTTCATGCTCTTTCCAAAGCCCTCGGGTCGACAGCACACCACAACAGACGCATCGCAATCCAGAACATCGGCAATAAACATGGTCTTGTCAACCAGCATGCAACGACCGATGGCATCGGCAAAATCATGCACACCGACCGGCAAAACCGCATCGTCGACATGGCTGACAAGCCGTACGCCAAAAGTATCTGAACTGTTGCAATACTCCTGTTCAGGCACTGTAACTTCTCCCTAAAACGTAACACGAGGCCCATTGTAGCGAGCAGTTCAAGCGCAACGCTGGATCCGCGCAAAGGCATCGGGCAACGGTAGGAACAAAGGCCTTGAGGGGGCATAACAAATCGTTGCACAACAAAACGGGACCCAATGCATTCGCACCGGACCCCGTCCTAGTTCTTAAATTATCGGGCGGCCAGGAACTTACTCCTCGGATCCGTCCTCGCCAGCGGACTTCTTCTGCTGATCAAGCTTGTGCTTACCGCTCACAATAGACGTGGCGCCCAGCGTGGCCAGGCTTGCGCTCGCAAGGCTCGCCATCACGATGAGGTCGCCCGTCTTGGGCATATTGCCACCCGAGGCCTTGGTCGTCGTGGTCGTGGTAGTCGTCGTGGTGGTCGAGGTGACGTTCTTGTCGTCAACCTTCTGAGCATCGGCGTCGGACTGTCTCGCGCCCGCATCGATCGTAGCGTCGGCATCGCCGTCGGTCCTGGACTCGGGAGCCTCACCAGAAGTGTTCTCATCAGAAGACGAGCCGATGTTGTTGCCAGCCGTCATCGAAGACCCAATCAAGGCGCCAAGCTGCTTGCCAACATTGGTGGAGCCATTAGAGGAGACGCTATCGGTCGAGCCAGAAACGGAACCGCCAGTCGATCCAGAGACAGAACCGCCGGTTGAACCAGAGCCCGAATCACCGGCACCGCCAGCAGACTCCGTTCCACCC
This sequence comes from uncultured Collinsella sp., assembly GCA_902482045.1. Lineage (GTDB taxonomy): Bacteria > Actinomycetota > Coriobacteriia > Coriobacteriales > Coriobacteriaceae > Collinsella. Next base: position 2,694 of record CABSYS010000189.1, on the reverse strand, counting down.
GAAGCAGTCCCACCATTACCGGCACCATTGTTGCCAGCACCAGTCGAAGGCGTGCCCGTCTCGCCGCCATTGTCCGTATCACTATCGGTTTCCACCGTTGGTCCAGCAGGCCCAGCAGGCGCAGCAGGCACCTTGTTCGGGTGAGGTGCCGGCGCGGGCGCGGGCTCCGGCTCAGGATCGGGCTCCACAGGCGTTGCCGCAGCAGCCTCGTCCTCGGCAATGTAGACCAGGCAGTCCTTGAGCTCGTTCTTATAGCGATTCTTCCATCCCTCATGGTACTGAGGCTGACTCGAATACTTCCGCGCCACGTTATCAACCACGCTGTTCGAAAGCGCCGTCACAAACTCGCGGTCCGTCATGCTGTTAGAAAGATTCGCCCAACGGAAAAAGTCCTGGCAGCCACCGGTACCGCACATATTGGTGATGCTCCACACCATGCCTTTGACACAATCGGCACGACCGGAAATATCAATGCCCAGAGCGTTCTTGAGCCACGACTCGGTCACCGCATAGTAGGAGTTGTACGCATAGGCATCCTGCAGCGCCGAGAACTCAACCGGATCGGTGTTGTAAGCACCCAGGAAGGCATCCTGCGCGATGTGACCCAGCTCGGTGAGCTGGCCGTTCGCATACATGGGGTTGCTTCCGTTGGAAATCTCGCCACCGCAGTCAATCGCGTCCTTAAGCATGCCGTACTTAGCAGAATCGTAGTTGTAGACCTGCTTCATAAACGGAATGAGCGACCAACGACGGTCGAACTGGTAATAACCCAGCGCGTTGTATCCGTCGCCATACGAAAAGCCCTGGTTATAGTTGCCATGGCTCTCATATTTGGTGAAGTACTTCATCTCGTCGGTCACATTGACAAACGAAACACCCTGAACCGACCTCAGCACGCCCGAGAAGGACTGCTGGGTGTAGAGGCCCTTATCGATATCGGTGGCATCCGAGGCAACGCCCGGCGTGGGCTCCTCGGCTATAGCGGTTGCGGGTGCGGCAACGGCGCCAAACGAAAGCGCCAGCGTCAGGCCCGCAACAATCGCAGAATGCTTGGGTTGCATACATCCTCCCTGCATTGGTGTGGTTAAAGTGCAGTTTGCAAAGATGGATTCAGTATTACAGCTCCCCGTTTGTTGCACAACAACCCATCGGTAAACGGCAACAACCCTCCGCGAAATCTTAAGGAATTAAACAAACTGGTCGTCGGGCGCTAGCAAAAGCTCGCCGTAACGCTCCATCAGCCCGTCCCTCAACTGGCAGAAAGCAGGGATATAGACGTTCAAGATGCGCTGAATCAAATCTTGAGCGAGCTTGTTGTCATAAATATGAACGTTCGTGTTACGGTCTCTGAGCATATCTAGCCAGGCCGCCTCATCAATAAAGTCGTAGAATCGGTAGGACTCCTTCAAGATGGCACGAGGAGACCCCGACGCGGCAAGCGTGGCGCCCTCATACTCGAGCAGACGCTTAAGGAGCGTAATTGAGATACCGAAAACCTGCTCATAGATATACGCACATCCGGAGACAACATAGTCGTTGTCGAAATCTTGGAATCGAGCTGTCTCTAGCAGTGCCAGACGCGAATCAAAGGCTTCGTACGACTTCACGAAAGCCAGCCCCTACAGCTTAATGCCAAAGTTAATCTCGGGGACGGCGGCCAGGTCGGCCAGCGTCACGCCGTCGACGTACTTTTCGATCACGTCGTCTAGGCCGCGCCAGAACTTGACGGTCGAGCACAGATCGCTACGGGTGCAGCTGTTGTCAATGCCGTCGCACGCCACCGGGGCAGTGCTGCCCTCGACGGCGCGCAGGATGTCGCCGGCACGCACCTCGGCCGGGTCCTTGGCCATCATGTAGCCGCCGCCCTTGCCGCGCACGCTCTTAAGCAGGCCCGCCTTCATAAGCGGACGAACCAGCTGCTCCAAATACTTTTGCGAGATATGCTCGCGGTCGGCAACCTCGCGCAGGGCAATCTTGCCCTCGGCGTCGCCCAGCGCCGCGATATAGATCATCAGCCGGAGGGCATAGCGGCCCTTAGAAGAAATGAGCATACCTACCCTCCCATCGTTACTGGGACAAAACCAGGCTTGTTTGTCCCAAATCCTATGCACGCGGGGCAAACAAACCTGATTTTATGTCCCTCATCTAAAAAGTCGAGTGGATTAGTCGGGTTTTCCCTTGACTAACGCCGAACCCATAGTAACTTTATTCCGAGAAGATTCCTAGGGTTTAGTACACCCATGAGTACACCATATACAGAGAGGGACAGCATGAGCGCAAATCCGCTGCTTTCCATCGAAGGTCTGACCGCCTCCGTGGACGAGAAGACCATCCTCCACAACGTCAACCTCAACGTCGCCGCCGGCGAGACCCATGTGCTGATGGGCCCCAACGGCGCCGGCAAATCCACCCTCGGCCACCTGGTCATGGGCGACCCAGTCTACACCGTGCAGGACGGCCGCATCGTCTTTGACGGCCAGGACATCACCGAGCTCACCACCGACAAGCGTTCGCGCGCCGGCCTGTTCCTGAGCTTCCAGGCCCCGGTCGAGATCCCGGGCGTGCCGCTGTCGAGCTTTTTGCGCGCCAGCATCGCCGGCCGCCCCGGCCTGGAGATGAAGGGCAAGGAGTTCCGCCGTCGCGTCAAGGCTGTCTCTTATACACATCTGACGCTGCCGACGACTTAATAGGTGT
>CABSYS010000188.1:0-3822 GCA_902482045.1 uncultured Collinsella sp. | reverse complement strand
ATTAATGGATGGAAACGGATGTTCTATCGGGACACACATTTTGTCCTATAAGCCGTTTTCGGTTGGAACCATTGTGGTCGCGGCCGATGCGCTTGACGGCGCGCCTGCTGAGGTCCTGAATCGCCCCGGCGTAACGTATCGGCAGGTGGCTTGCGGAGACACGGTCGATATCGGCGCGTTTCGGACACGTGTGATGTGGCCGTTTGACACGGTGGATGGCGAGGGCAATGAGGACTCTCTTGTTTTGCTGCTTTCCTATGCTCAGGAAGGCAAGAGCTTGCGCGTGCTCCTCACTGGTGATGCCGAACTCGATCAAGAGCGCGAGTTTGTACAGGAGGTGGGTGATATCGATGTGCTCAAGCTAGGGCATCACGGCTCAAAAGTTTCCGTCGACACAGACCTGCTGGGCACGCTTAAGCCCGAGCTCTCTATCGCGAGTGCGGGCGAGGGCAACCGCTACGGCCATCCATCCGATGCCTGCATCGATGCCGTTAAGGAAGCGGGTGGTGCGTTCGCATGCACCATCGAACACGGCGACATTACCGTCACGCCGACTGCGAAGGGCTTTGCGATGCGATCTCAGCGGCCGTGATGACATCGTTGGCGCGCGGTGGACCCCTGGGCTAAAATGGTACGGTACGAATTCGAGAGTCTGCGAGAGGGGAGCGCAATGTCCGAAACCGGTCTGCTGCCGGCATATCTGATCGTCGGTACCGATGGGGTCAAGCGCGACCACGCCGTCTCGCGTATGAAAGCTCGCTTGGAAAAGTCGGGTATGGTTGAGTTCAACCTCGATGAACGCGACATGACTAAAGATCCCGATATCGAGTCGATCATCGGCTCGCTCAATACCTTTCCTATGGGTAGCGAGTTTCGCCTGGTGATCCTCGACGGCTGCTCCAAGCTTTCCAAGGCGATTTCTGAACCGCTCGTCGAGTACCTCGCAAGTCCCAGCCCCACGACGGTCTGTCTCATTATCGCCGACTCACTTGCCAAGAATACGCGCCTGTATAAGGCAATCGCCAAGATCGACAAGAAGGCTATCGTCGATTGCTCGGGTACCAAGCGCTGGGAACTGCCGCGCCGTGTTCAGCAGATGGCGACGCAGCACGGTAAGTCCATCTCGACGGCTGCTGCCGAGGAGCTCGTCTCGCGTTCGGGCGAAAACACGCGCATGCTCGATAACGACCTGGCAAAGCTCGCCCAGATGGTCGAGGCGCCCCAGATTGAGCTTGCCGACGTGGAGCGCTGGATCGTGCGCACGGCCGAGGTTCAGCCCTGGGACTTCCTCAATGCCGTCTCGGCTCGCGATATGCGGCGTTCGCTCGAGCTCTTTAAGCTTCTGCCCTCCAAGAGCTACGTGTGGACCTACACGCTGCTATGCGGTCGCATCCGTGAGCTGATCGTCGCCAAGGCGCTCGATGGGCGTGGGCAGGGGCGTGAGCTCGCCGCGACGCTCAAGCTTCAGGCCTGGCAGGTCAAGAATCACCTTACCTGGGCACGTCGTTTTTCGATGGCAGAGCTCGTTGCCGCGCTCGAGGGTGCCGTCGATGTGGAGCTCGCTCTCAAGGGTTCGGCCGATTCGGAGACCGCGCTTTTGCTCTGGATTACGAACATCTTGAGAAAATCGTGATGATACCTGCCTATTTGACAAATTCGTTCTATCCCTTTGAGGGGGAGCGTGCTATAGTAGGCGCTTGCATGACCTCACCGTGTCTCAGAGGTGTCATACATTTTTTGCAAGGAACTCGAAAGGAACTCCAGAAGTGGCAAACATCAAGTCTCAGAAGAAGCGTATCCGCACCAATGAGGCAGCTCGCATGCGTAACAAGGCTGTCAAGTCCGAGCTCAAGACGCTGACCAAGCACGTTCAGTCCGCCGTCGCCGAGGGCGACGCCGAGAAGGCCCAGGCTGCCCTCAAGACCGTCACCAAGCGTCTCGACATGGCTGCCGCCAAGCATGTTATCCACAAGAACCAGGCTTCCAACCGCAAGTCCGGTCTTGCCAAGCTCGTGAACAGCATCAACGCCTAAGTTGTAAATTTCACACCACACAGATTACGCGCATAAATGGAGCCTGTTTTATGGAACAGGCTCCATTTTTTGTACCGCTCGGGTAAGATAGTCCGCATGAATACTTCAATTGACATTTCCCACATCCGCAACTTCTCGATCGTTGCACATATCGACCATGGCAAGTCCACGATCAGTGACCGCATCCTCGAGCTCACCCATACCGTCGATGAGCGCGACATGGAGTCGCAGCTGCTTGACACGATGGACATCGAGCGCGAGCGCGGCATCACGATCAAGTCCAATGCCGTCCGCGTGTCCTATGACGCCGACGACGGCGAGACGTATCAGTTCAACCTGATCGATACACCGGGCCACGTGGACTTCACCTACGAGGTCTCGCGTTCGCTTGCCGCTTGTGAGGGTGCGGTTCTCGTCGTGGACGCCACTCAGGGCGTCGAGGCGCAGACCGTTTCCAACGCGACGCTCGCCATGAACGCCAATCTGGACATTGTGCCGGCCATCAACAAGATCGACCTGCCCTCGGCCCATCCCGATGAGGTTAAGACCGAGATCGAGGATGACCTGGCGATCCCTGCCGATGATGCCGTGTGTGTCTCGGGCAAGACCGGCGAGGGCATCCACGATCTGCTGGAGTCCATCGTCTTTTTGATCTCGCCTCCCAAGGGCGATGCAAATGCCCCTCTCAAGGCTCTAATTCTGGATTCGTACTTCGATGAGTACCGCGGCGTCGTCGCCACGGTGCGCGTCTTTGACGGTTCAATCAAAAAGGGCGATACCCTGCGCATGATGCAGGCCAAGGGCGACTTCTTGGTCGACGGCGTGGGCGTCAAGCGCCCTGCCGAGACGCCGGTTGATGCCCTGACTGTCGGAGAGGTCGGCTACGTGGTCACGGGTCTGAAGGACCCCGAGGCTGTGCGCGTGGGCGATACCCTTACGTGGGCTTCGAACCCCTGCCCCGAGCCGCTGCCGGGCTACCGCGAGGCCAAGCCCATGGTCTACACGGGCCTGTTCCCCATCGACAACAAGGACTACGAGAACCTGCGCGACGCGCTCGATAAGCTGCACGTCAACGATCCGTCGCTGGTGTGGGAGCCTGAGACGTCGGTGGCGCTGGGCTTTGGCTTCCGCGTGGGCTTCTTGGGCCTGCTGCACATGGAGGTCGTCAAGGAGCGCCTGGAGCGCGAGTTCAATCTGGACCTGATCGCCACAAGCCCCTCGGTCGACTACCACGTGTACAAGACTGACGGCGAGATGATCGATGTCCGCAGCCCGCAGGATCTGCCCGAGGCCACGCGCATCGAGCGTATCGAAGAGCCCTACCTCAAGGCAAAGATCATCTGCCCGCCCGAGTATACGGGTGCCGTCATGCAGCTCGCTATCGAGCACCGTGGCGTCACGACCGATATGATTCACCTGACGAGCAAATCGGTCGAGATGCGCTTTGATATGCCGCTCGCCGAGCTCATCTTGGACTTCTTCGATCAGCTCAAGAGCCGCACCAAGGGTTACGCCTCGCTCGACTACGAGTTCAACGAATATCGCCCCTCCGAGCTCGTCAAGCTCGACATCCTGCTTTCGGGCGACGAGGTGGACGCGCTGTCGTTTATCGTGCACAAGGATAAGGCCTACGGTCTTGCCCGAGGCCTGTGCGACAAGCTCAAGGAGATCATTCCGCGTCAGCTGTTCGAGGTGCCTATCCAGGGTGCCATCGGCAACAAGATCATTGCCCGTTCCACCGTCAAGGCGCGGCGCAAGGACGTGCTTGCCAAGTGCTACGGCGGCGATA
>CABSYS010000187.1:0-3832 GCA_902482045.1 uncultured Collinsella sp. | reverse complement strand
GATCTACACCTATTAAGTCGTCGGCAGCGTCAGATGTGTATAAGAGACAGAGATCGGGCTCCAGGCCTTCCAGCTCGCGGATACGACGCTTGCGCTCCAGAGCACCCGAAGCCTCGCCGGCATCAAGCCCCACGCGAACCAGGCCGCCGCAGGCAACGCGTGCGCCATCGGGAGTCACATAGGTCACGCCATCAACGACCGGCGCGGACAGCGCGGCGGCCAAGTCATCGACCACGTAATAGCCGCCGAGCAATGCCTCGACGACCGGACCGTAGCCCGCACGCACAGACAGGCGATCAACAAGACGGGCACCGGCGGCACCCTCGGCAGCCGCAGAGCCGCTCACGCTGCGCGCCACCAGCAGTGCCTCGCCCGAGGCCTTCTTCTGGTCCAGTGCAGCGCGACCGGCACGCTCAAGTGCGGCAGCGTTATCGAACAACAGGGCATCGATATCGCCGGCGAGCAGCTGCTCAACCAGGCCCTCAAGCTCACGCGGTGCCTCGAGCACATCGCCCAGACGGCCCGAAACATCCTCGCCCAGCGCGCCCACCAGACGACTCACCAGCGGCGAGCTGTCGGCCATGCGAGCATCGAGCTTCTTTTGGCTCGCGAGCTCTGAGCGCACCTCGGACAGCTTGTTGCGCGCCTCGCTCTCGCGATTACGCAAGTCCTTAAGGGCTGCACGGGCGACCTCGGTAGCCTCGCGCGCATCGACCTGGGCTTGACGAGCCTGATCGAGCGCGCCTTCGAGCTCCTCAGCACGGTTGCGGCGGCTCTCAAGCGATGCCGTGACCTCCTCGAGCTGCTCATCGATCTGCTCCAGGCGCGAGGCATACAAGTTGTCCTCGACCTCGGCATTGGAAAGCGAATCCTTTACCTTGGCGAGCTCGAGCGCAGCATTATCGGCAACGCGCTGCACGTCGCGCTGCTCGCGCGTAAGCTGCGAAATCTGCGCATCGAGCGCCACGCGGCGTTCGTGAAGCTCGGCGGCGGCAGGACCAGCGGCGTCAACGTCCTCCTGGGCCTGCATATGCGCGCCGGTCACTTCCTCGAGCTGGGCACGTGCGTCCTCGAGCTCCTCGAGCACGCGACGGCGCTGATGCTCGGAGCCCGAGATCTGGCCGCGCATGTCGGACAGGCGCGACACCATGTTGTGGCCCTTTTCCTCGAGCAGGCGCATGTCGGAGTTAATGCGACCGACCACATCTTGCATATGGCGGCGCTGCTCGCCCAAGTCGCCCACAAACAGGCCCTTTTCCTCGAGCATGACCTGGAGCTTCTCGAGCTCGCGCTCTTTCTCACCCAAGCGGTACTGCGCGAGCTCCAGCTCGGCGGCGCCCTCCTTAGAGCGACTCTCCAGGTCGTTCCACTGCGATTGCAGTGAACGCAGCTCATCGACTGCCAGCATCTGCGTAAGCTCGTTCGCGCGCGAGGACAGCTCTTTGTACTTGCGCGCGCGATCGACCTGACGCTCCAGCGGTCGCAGCTGACGGGCGATCTCCTTGTTGATATCGCGGGCACGGGTCAGGTGCTCGTCCATCGACTTGATCTTCTTGAGCGCACGCTCCTTGCGACGCTTGTGCTTGGAGATACCGGCGGCTTCCTCGATGAGGGCGCGGCGCTCCTCGGGGCGGCTCTGCAAAATGGCGTCGAGCTTGCCCTGGCTGATGATGGAATGCGTATCCTTGCCCAGTCCCGAATCGTGCAGGATGTCCTGGATGTCCATCAGACGGCACGGGCTCGAGTTGATGAGGTACTCACTCTCGCCCGAGCGATACATGCGGCGGGTGATAGCCACCTCGTCAAAGTCGACGGGAAGCATATGGTCCGAGTTGTCGAGCACCAGCGTGACCTCGGCCACACCCACCGGCTTGCGCGCCGACGAGCCCGAGAAGATGACGTCTTCCATGGCCTGGCCGCGCAGCTGCTTGGCGCTCTGCTCGCCCAGGACCCACAGAATCGAGTCGGAGATGTTCGATTTTCCCGAGCCGTTGGGACCGACGATGACGGTCAGGCCCGGCTCAAACGTCATATGGGCGCGGTCGGCAAACGACTTGAACCCTTTGAGCGTGAGGGACTTGAGATACACGGTTCCTCGCTTAAACAGGCTTCTTGTTCAGAATCACGCCGTTGGTGGTGTAACCCATGCGGTCGAGTGCCTCAAGCGCGGCAGCTCCCTCGGCCTCCTTCTTGGAGGAACCGGTGCCGCGGCCCTGGCGGATACCGTCGATGAGCACCACAGCGGTAAAGGTGGGCGCATGCGCGGGGCCCTCGGAGCCAACCAGCTTATACGCGGGAGGCTCGTGGCCGTCTGCCTGCACGCACTCCTGCAAGAACGACTTGGGGTTCGCGGGGTGCTCGGCACGCTCGGAAGCCAGGTGCGGCTTGAGTGTACGGTGGATAAACTCCGCCGCCGCATCCCAGCCGGCATCCAGATACAGCGCGCCCACGAGCGACTCATAGACGTTCTCGAGCGCAGAGTGCAGGCCGCGCGCGCCGGTACCGGTCTCGGAGGCGCCAAAGATGATGATGTCGTCGATGCCCAGCTCGTGAGACACCTCGGACAGCGTGGCGCCCGAGACAAGGGATACCTTCAGGCGCGTAAGCTTGCCCTCGTCAAACTCCGGATAGGACTCAAAGAGCGAGCGGGCAACCACGGCACCCAAAATGGAATCGCCCAAAAACTCAAGGCGCTCATAGCTTGCCGAGACGGGCTGACCTTCCACGGCAGAGGGGTGCGTGAGCGCCGCGCGCAGCAGCACCTTGTTATTGAACTCGTGGCCCAGGATTTCCTGGGCGCGCGCGAGTCGTTGAGATAAAGCCAAGACTTAGGCCTCCTTGGCGTTTTCAATAGCGTCGACAGCGTCGGCGACAGAGTTGAGCGACAGCAGGGTCTCGTCATCGATCTCGAGGTCGAACTCGTCCTCGATGGCCGTCACCAGCTGCAGACGCTCGAGCGAATCGGCATCGAGATCGTCAAAAGTAGTCTCGTCGCTAATGTCGGCGACATCGACGCCCAGAACGTCAGCGGCGACTTCGGCGATCTTATCGAAGATTTCGGAGCGGTCCATAGCGCTTCCTCTCGTATTGCGTGAACAACAACGCGCTGGCGCCGCAAGTGCAGCACCAAGACACGGTTTTGATTCTACCCCACGACGAAGGCCGCGAGGCACATAACAGCGCCCTAACTCGCTCCTATAAAACGATGCCGTCCATAGAGTTGGCGACGTTCTCGACAAGCCCGGCGCGCACGGCCTCCGCCGCGGCGAGCGTACCGTTTTTGACGGCCTCGACCGAGGTGGCACCGTGGCCGATCAGGACCACGCCACGCAGGCCCAGCAGAATGGCGCCGCCCTTAGCATCGCCCGAGAGCTTTGCCTTGATCTCGCGCATCTGCTTTTTGATGAGCAACGCGGCGATCTTGGTGCCCAGCGAAGCCATAAAGGCACCCTTGAGCTCTTGCAGCAAAAACTTAGCGGCGCCCTCGGTTGCCTTGAGCGCGATGTTGCCCGACATGCCATCGGCAACGACGACGTCAAAGTTACCCGAGGTCAGGTCGGTGCCCTCGCAGTTGCCCACAAAGCCGGGAACCGCGGCCTTCATGGCCGGGAAGCACGACTTGGTAAAGTTGGAGCCCTTCTCGTCCTCGGTGCCGTTGGCAAGCAGGCCCACACGCGGATGCTCAATGCCCAAAACCACGCGGGCATAGGCAGCACCCATCTGGGCGAAGCGCACCATATCGTCCACCGTGACATCAGGATTGGCGCCCATATCGCACCTGTCTCTTATACACATCTCCGAGCCCACGAGACAAGCGCAGATCTCGTATGCC
>CABSYS010000186.1:0-3891 GCA_902482045.1 uncultured Collinsella sp. | reverse complement strand
CGCGCACCACCAACTTCTCGTTCGTCTGCTGCACATCGACCATCAGGTTTTGGTACACCTTGCCAATCTTGACCATGGCACCGGTCGAAATCATATTGAGAATGAGCTTTTGGACCGTTCCCGCCTTGAGCCTCGTTGAGCCGGTCAGCACCTCGGGACCGGGCACGGGCTCAATGGCAAGATCTGCACTCTCCCCGATCTTCGACCCTTGGTTACAGGCAATTGCGATGGTCTTGCACCCAGTTGCTTTAGCGTACACAAGGCCGCCCACCACATAGGGAGTACGACCGCTTGCTGCCAGGCCAACGACAAGATCCTTGTCCGAAAGTCCACGCTCCCGCAGGTCGCTCGCGCCAAGCTCCTCGCTGTCTTCGGCACCTTCGACAGCCTTGATAAACGCCGTCTCGCCTCCGGCAATGAGCCCGACAATCAGATCGGGTGACACACCAAACGTGGGCGGGCACTCCGAAGCGTCGAGCACGCCCAGACGACCACTGGTGCCTGCACCCATGTAAAAGACGCGCCCGCCGCGCTCGAGTGCCTCAGCAGCCCAGTCGATTGCTGTGGCAACCTGGGGCAACACTTTCGTGACCGACTGGACGGCACGAAGATCCTCATCGTTCATCGTCGTGACGATTTGCAGCGATGTCATCGTATCGAGGTCCATTGACCTTTGATTACGCTGTTCAGTCGTGAATTTTGTTAAATCGAGCATTTCATTCACCTCATCTTTCCTGTTTCTCGATGTAGTTTTGCTTAATGACATGCGTCGCCCGTTCGTAGTCGCTGGCAACGTAAGCAGCGTACAGGGCATCGACAACCATAAGCTGGGCCATACGCGAAGCCATGGCACCGCTGCGGACCAAGGGTTCACTCGCAGCGACGCCGAGCACGGCATCGGCCATGGTGGCAAGCTTGGATGATCCATCTACTTTGGTAACGGCCACAACGGGACAGTTGTGACGTTGAGCCTCGACGGTGCAGTCCAGCACCTCTTGCGTCAAGCCCGAGTAGCTAAAGGCGATTGCCATATCGCCCTCATGCATGTTCTTGGCACATAAGAGCTGATCATGCCAGTCGTCGTACAGATGGCACTCTTTGTCGACACGCATGAGCTTTTGTGCCAGGTCGTGCGCGACCAAACGAGAGGCACCAATACCGAACAGATTGACCGCGCGTGCCCGCTTAAGACGGGCCGCGCATCGCTCCAAGACGGTGTAATCGAGCGTTCGCGCCGTTGCCTCGATCGTACGCACGTTGCTTTTCATCACCTTCCCCACGATACGTTCGACGCTGTCATCCATGGAGATGTCCTCGAGGGCTACGTCTTTCTTGTCACCTAAGAGCGCCAGCTCGGCAATCAGTTCGCGCTGGAACTCCTTGTAGCCCGCAAAACCCAAACGCTTGCAAAAGCGCAAAATGCTCGAGGGCGAGGAGAACGTGACATCGGCAAGACCGCGGACGGACAGTCCGACCACCTCGTGCGGATGAGCGCTTACATATGCGATGACATTGCGTTCCGCCGGGCTCGCGCTGAGCTCACGCTCGCGAAGCCGCAAAAGCAATCCGTTTGCCATCTCAAACACCTCCGTTGAGAAGAATTAAAGACCAACGAACGATTCGTACCGGATACAAACAGCTTTTGCGGTACATTGTGCCGCATCGTGGCGCACAAAGGGCGAGCGTTCTACCGCTCGCCCCTCAAATCCGACCGCTCGGAAATACGTGCGACACAAAATGATTCATCGAGGTCGCATTATTCGTAACAGAGTTGTTAACGGCGTCTCGTATGGGCGCCAATGGGACAGGTCGCGCGCCGAGCCAGCGCGGCCACCAGCAGCACCAACAGCATGGCGGCAATGTAGCCAGCGGCGTCAAAGCCCAGGTCGACAATGTCGAAATGCCTTCCGGGAACAAAAATCTTATGCACCTGATCGCCGACAGAGCAGACGGCGCAAAAGGCTAAGACAGACACGCACCGCAATCGAGTGGGCGACACGCGCTTATCCAAGCACACCGCCACCAACGAAGCAAACAGTCCTACGAAGAAGAACTCAACGGTATGTGCGACGCGACGAATGTTGGCACCCATCCACAGACGAACGGGCGCAAGCGAGTCGGGATGAACGGCGGCAGTCGTTGAATCCGCGCCCTCGACGGCATCCCCCGCCTGGGACTCCTGCGCGGCGTCGGGCCGCACGTCCGCAGCCCGTCCTTCCACCGCACGCGCGGTGGACTCGCTGAGCGACGACGTCTGCTCCACGTTTTGCTCCGTCAGTATCCAAATACTTGCCAGCGTCACGACCAGCAGGACAACCGAAATCCATCCGACTATGTGCTTCACACGCGCCAAGGGCTAACCTCCGTCATTTTTTGAGCAGCAGCGAGTGTACCCCCAAACGCAGTTGTCGCCGTAGCGAAATCCAAAATGTTCGAATCGGGGCGCCAAAGGACCGTGGCGCCCCTACTCCATCTCGCGCATCCAGCGATCGAACGTCCCCACGCACACGCCTAGCCGCTTTGCCGCCTGACTCCGCGTGATATCACCCGCCTCGTAGGTATCGCGCACCAGCTCGAATTGCGGAGGACAGGGCTTGCGGGGCCGGCCAAAGCGCACGCCGCGCGCTCGCGCCGCCGCAATGCCCTCGGCTTGGCGCCGGTGAATGTTCTCGCGCTCCACCTGCGCCACATAGCTCAGCAGCTGCAAAACAATATCGGCAATCAACGCACTCGTCACGTCCGACCCACCACAGTCTCTGGCGCGCGTGTCGAGCAACGGCATGTCCAGCACCACGATGGCGGCGCCGAGCTCTTTGGTTATGCACCGCCATTCCTCGAGGATCTCGCTGTAGTTACGGCCCAGCCGATCAATGGAAAGTACCACCAGCACATCACCGGAATCCAACGCGTACAGCAGCTCGCGATACCGCGGTCGATCGAAGTCCTTGCCGCTCGCATGATCGGCAAAGATATTCGCCGGTTCCACGCCATAGGCGCCCAGTGCATCCAGCTGCCGATTCAGATTTTGATCACGCGAGCTCACTCGCGCATACCCGTACACCGTTGTCACCTCATCCCCGCTCTCTCGTAAACCTCCCAAGAAGGAATAGGTTTATTTTGGTAGGTTTTATCTCCCCTACAGCAGGCGGAAGACGCAAGCGTGCGAGCAGCAAGGCGATTGAACCGCCACAAAAAAGGCGGCCTCAAAAGACCGCCCCGTTCTCTATCAATCACCAAATTCCGACTAATGAATAAGCCTAAAATCCAAGTGCCCGCGCGTGGTGTTGACACGCGAGACCTCGATGACCACGCGCTGCCCCAACTCATAGCGAGTCCCCGTGTCGGCGCCCGTGAGCGTGAGCGCGTCCTCATCAAACTCGAACCACTCGTTGCCCAGGCTCTTGATCGAAACCAAACCCTCAACCTGTGTCAGATCCAGGCGCACAAAGAGGCCCATGCTGCTGACCCACGAGATCGATCCGGCGTAGCGCTCACCCAGGCGGTCCTCGTAGTACTGGGCGATCTTGATCTTTTGCGTCGCATGGCTGGCGGCATCTGCCGCGCGCTCGGCATCGCTACATGCGCGGCAGATCTGCGGCAGAATGCGCGGCAGCGACTCGCGCCCCTTGCCGATCAGCCGCGGCGTACGCACCAAGGCGTCCTTGCCGCCCAGCCGCTCGTAGGCCAGCTGCAGCTTGAGCACGCGATGCACCACCAGGTCGGGATAGCGGCGAATGGGACTCGTAAAGTGGCAATAGCACGGCGCGGCAAGTGCAAAGTGGCCCTCGTTGCGAGGCTTATACAGCGCACGCTGCATGCTGCGCAGCAGCAACGTGTTGACGCTGTCTCTTATACACATCTGACGCTGCCGACGACTTAATAGGTGTAGAT
>CABSYS010000185.1:0-3908 GCA_902482045.1 uncultured Collinsella sp. | reverse complement strand
GATGGACCTGTAGCTCAGTTGGTTAGAGCGTCCGGCTGATAACCGGGAGGTCACAAGTTCGAATCTTGTCAGGTCCACCACTTTCTTTCGCAATAAACACCCCAGCGAGAGCCGAGTCGCCGCTGGGGTGTTTATTACTGTCTCCGTGGGGGTTTAGCTCAGCTGGGAGAGCGCGGGCTTTGCAAGCCTGAGGTCAGGGGTTCGATCCCCCTAACCTCCACCATGATGGACCTGTAGCTCAGTTGGTTAGAGCGTCCGGCTGATAACCGGGAGGTCACAAGTTCGAATCTTGTCAGGTCCACCATCAAAACGTCAAGAGCCCTGGGGCATTGCCTCGGGGCTTTTTTCTTATCCAACAAAAGTAGTGAAAATAGCCCCGTCCCAAATTAACTACTTTGATTTTGTGTGCTGGGCGAAAGATTGGGTAGTATAGCTATTCAATGCGGCGACCCTGCCGTGTGTTAACCACTACGTACCGGAGGTGTTCCATGGTTCGTGTCGACATAGAGACCATCGTCATGGCCGCCGGTCCCGTGCCATCGCTTATCGTGCTTCGCGAGCGCTGCGGCAAGTCGGATTCGACGGCACCCCTGCGTTCGCTTTCCATTCAGACCGGCTCGTTTGAGGCCGCGGCCATTAGCCGTGGCATCGATAGCGGTCGCGCCGAGCGTCCGATCACGCACGACCTGTTGCTTGACACCGTCGACGCCCTGGGCGCCAAGCTCGAGCGCATCGAGATCGTTCGTGCCGAGCCGCCGGTGTTCTATGCGACGATTGTCGTGCTGGTCGATGGTGACGAGCGCAAGATTGACGCCCGCCCCAGTGACGCCATTGCCCTTGCCGTGCGCAGCAATGCCCCCATGTTTGTGGAGGACGACATCATGAATCGCTTGGGTACCGTCTCATCGCACGCCGAGGAAGTCGACGACGAGCAGGAGTTCGAGAAGTTCGACGAGTTCGTCCATACGCTCTCCCCCGATGATTTCTAAATGTCTGGCACACGAGCGGAGAGGTCGCTGATGGGCACCCGCGTATCGGCTGAAGCGGCCGCCATCGCGCGTGAAGCCCAGATGCGCTCGGAGGCATCCGAGGCGGCTCGCATCGCCTATGTGACGCAGGCCCGCACGCTTCGCGAGCGCCGCGGCTCCTATATCAAGATGGTTATCATCTCCGCCCTTGTCGCAGTAATCTGTTCTCGTCTTCGTGGTACAGTTGGTGCGCTTGGGTTTTCGATTTCAACAGGCTTGGTAATCTGGGGTGTGGTCGATGCAGTCATGCTGACCAACCAGATCAAGGTACTCGATAAACGCGCGGCGGACATGATACGCGCCCGCGATGCCGCTGCTAAGATCGCCGCCGAGGCACAAAAACTGTAACGACGCCGGATTCGATGGGAAGGTCTAAAGATGGCACAGGATATGCAGGACGCCGGTAACGTCTCCGCCGAGCTCGACGCCATGGTGTGTGACCTGATTGGTGCGTTCTTGGACGACCTTGCCGCCGGCGAGAATCCGGGCGTAGTTGTGGCGATCGAGGACGCTGCTTCCAACCGCTATCTGGCGGCACTCGACGAGGACGGCGAAGAGGCGTGCCTCGAGGCCGCCACCAACTTTATCTCCGAGCACAAGATGGGTCTTAAGGACGAGGGCCTGGGCCGTATCGCCCGCTATGCCATCGGCTATACCGGCTGCGTCGAGATTGACGGCGGCTACCATGACGCTCTGCTCGTGAGCTTCTTTGAGACGACGCTCGAGAGCGGCTTTTCGGCATATGTGCTGTATGAGGGCATGGGCGCCGGCGATGGTTTTATGTGGAGCGACCCTGAACCTGCAGGTGAGGAAACCCCTCTCATCTAAAATCGCTAAAATAAACGAGTTTTCGGTAAAAGGCTCAATATTCCCGCTGAGCGTTGTATCGCTGGGCGGGCCGCATACGCGTGCCGTTTGTATATGGATAGAAGATAGGGGAACTACATGCGCGTAGACAATCTGAGGAACATCGCCATCATCGCCCACGTCGACCACGGCAAGACGACGATGGTCGATAAGCTCCTGCGTGCCACGGACGCCTTCCGTGCCAACCAGCAGGTCGAGGACCGCGTCCTGGACTCTAACGACCAGGAGCGCGAGCGCGGCATTACGATTCTCGCCAAGAACATCTCTATCGAGTACAAGGACGTCAAGATCAACGTCATCGACACCCCGGGCCACGCCGACTTTGGCGGCGAGGTCGAGCGCGTGCTGCGTATGGCCGACGGCGCCCTGCTGCTGGTCGATGCCTTTGAGGGTCCCATGCCCCAGACCCGCTTCGTGCTGCGTCACGCTATCGACACCGGCCTCAAGATCATGATCGTCATCAACAAGATCGATCGTCCGGGCGCCAACCCCGAGAAGGCCTACAACGACTGCCTGGACCTTATGGCCGACCTGGGCGCCACCGACGACCAGCTTGAGTTCGCCATGGAGCACGTGGTCTACGCCAGCGCCATGAACGGCTTTGCCCGCCTTGACCCCAACGACGGCAACATGGACATGTATCCGCTGCTCGATATGATCATCGACGACATGCCCGCGCCCGAGGTTGACGAGAATGCCCCGCTGGCCATGCAGTGCGTGACCATCGACCACTCCAACTTCGTTGGCCGCATCGGTATCGGTCGCGTGTACTCCGGCACCATTCACCAGGGCGATCAGATCCTGGTTGTGAAGAACGACGGCTCCAGCGCCACCGCTACCGTCAAGCAGCTCTTTACCTTCGACTACCTGGGCCGCACCGAGTGCCAGGAAGTCGGCGCCGGCGATATCGCCGCCGTCGTGGGTATTGACCGCACCGATATCGGCGATGTCTACACCGACCCCGAGAACCCCGTCGAGCTCGAGCCCATCGAGATCGACCCGCCGACCCTGTCCATCGTCTTTGAGGCTTCGACCTCCCCGCTCGTCGGCCGTGACGGCGACATCGTGGGCGCCCGTCAGCTTAAGGAGCGCCTGTTCAACGAGGCCGAGAACAACGTGACCATGAAGATCGAGGAGCTCGAGGACAAGAGCGGCGTCGAGGTCTCTGGCCGCGGCATTCTGCACCTGTCCGTCCTGATGGAGTCCATGCGCCGCGAGGGCTTTGAGTTCCAGGTCGGTCGTCCCCGCGTTCTGTTTAAGAAGGACGAGAACGGTAACAAGCTGGAGCCCGTCGAGCAGGCCGTCGTCGAGTGCCCGGACGAGTACTCGGGCAAGGTCGTCGAGGTCTTCGGTACCTCCGGTGGCATCATGACGAGCATGGACACCTCGGGCATCGTGACGCACCTTGAGTTCAAGATCCCGACCCGCGGCATCATGGGTCTTAAGAACCGCATTATGAACGTCACTCACGGCGAGGGCGTGTTCTACCACACCTTCCTGGAGTATGGTCCTTACGCCGGCGAGATCGGTAACCGCCAGAACGGCGCCATGATCTCCATGACCACCGAGAAGGCCGTTGCCTACGCTCTAGGTACGCTGCAGGAGCGCGGCCAGCTGTTCGTTGAGCCGGGCACCGAGTGCTACGAGGGCATGATCGTGGGCGAGCGCAGCAAGGCCGGCGACATGGTCGTCAACATCGCCCGTACCAAGAACCTGGGCAACCAGCGCTCCTCGACCTCCGACATCTCCGTGCAGCTGGTGCCGCCTCGCACCTTCTCTTTGGAGGAGGCGCTGGAGTACATCGCCGACGACGAGCTGGTGGAGATCACTCCCAAGAACATCCGCCTGCGCAAACGTCTGCTCAACGCCACCGACCGCAAGAAGGCTGCCGTCCGCGCCGGCCAGGTCAACAAATAAGCGCTGGGGCTTATAACCGCCAATAAGAAAGGGCGTCGACCGCGGCTTATAGGACAAAATGTGTGTCCCGATAGAACATCCGTTTCCATCCATTAA
>CABSYS010000184.1:0-3914 GCA_902482045.1 uncultured Collinsella sp. | reverse complement strand
AAGTCGTCGGCAGCGTCAGATGTGTATAAGAGACAGCTTCTCGGCGGCAGCGGCCTTGTCGGCCTCGAGCTTTGCCAGCTCGGCAGCATTTTCCTGCTCGGCCTTCGCCTGTGCCTCACTGCGGAGCTGCTGTGCCTGGGCCAGCGCATCCTCGGCATTCTTTTGCTCGCCCTCGAGCTGAGACTTGGCCTGATCGAGTTCAGTCTTGTTCTGCTCGAGCTCGGTCTGCATCTTGTTAAGCTCTTCGATCTCGTCGACGCTCGAGCTCGTAATCTGGTTGGTGTATTTGCAGGTAGTGATAAAGTCACCCAAACTCTGCGTGTTCACCAGGAAGCTCACGATGGGGCTGGTGCCCTTCTGGTACTTATACAGATCGCGCATGGCGGAGCTTGCCTTGGCCTGCTGCTCGGGCAGCTCGGCCTCAATCTTATCGATGTTCGCCTCATTGGAGTCAATCTGCTTTTGCAGATCCTCGAGCTTGGTTCGGGCATCGTTGTAGGCGCTCGTAGCGTCCTCGATTTTTTTCTGGGCGGCGGAAAGCTGATCCTGCGTTGCCTGCGAGGCGGCATAGGCCGCGACGGGGGAGAGCATCGGCGTGGCCGTCAGCGCTACGGCGAGTGCGGCGCTCGTGATGATACGAGCCGGCTTCGACGCGATGAGCGCTGCAGTGCGATGGTTCGAATGCTGCATCCAGTCCCTCTGCAATCAATCGTAGGTTATTGGTCGAGCTGTATTCTACTACTGCTTTCGACCTCAACTTGAACCTTAAAGGTTCTAAAGGGTCAAGTTGAACTTGAGGCTTTGGCCTTGACCTGCGGGAATGGTGAATTGTTGAGAAACCATAGAGTTCAACTTTAACGTTACGGCACCCTGTTGCAACGGGATTCTTGACTGTAAAAGCAACCTTAACATGGGGTTTTGCAACTATAGGGTTCCTTCGCGGCGAGCCTGCTCCACCTCTTGGAGCGCCTCGGCCGGCGTAAACGAACAGGTGCCATCGCCGAGCTTGACCACCTGTATGTCGTCACCGACATGGACTTCTCCGCCCTGCAGCACGACGCCAAAAATGCCCTCGTGGGGGAAGATGCAGTCGCCGGCGAGATAGTAGATGGCACAGCGTGTGTGGCAGACTTTGCCGATCTGACTGATTTCGACGAGTACTTCGCTGCCGAGCTTGAGCTGCGTGCCCAAGGGGAGTGAGAGCAGGTTGATACCCTGGGTGGTGAAGTTCTCGCCAAAGTCGCCCTCGTGCACATCGAGCCCGCGCGCCTGCGCCGTCTGGATTGACTCTGCAGCTAAAAAGGAAACCTGGCGGTGCCAATGTCCGGCGTGCGCATCGGAGGCGAGGCCAAACTGCTCGACGACGGTGTCGTGCCCGTCGACGACGGGTGACTTACGCGTGCCTTTGTGCTCCGACGTGTTGATTGAGACGATGCGGGCAGGCCCGTTGTAAGCATCGTTTGCGGTGCGTAGGGGAGCTGCCGTCTGGGCACGATCCACAAGTTCGCGCTTTGCGGCGTCAATGATGGGGTTGTTGATCGGATGAGCCTGGGGCACGGTGCACCTTTCGACGGGGCGGGCAATATGCTGAATCCTATAACAACGGTGGGTTCATTGCCCGTTGTCGTACGCCGGTGATTGCCGCCTTCGTGCTGATAATTACGCCGATTGCCATAGATACGGTGGAGCTTTGGGTGCCGGCGGCTCGGCACGCTAGAATAAATCAGTTGCACAAAGACCGCCCGTCGTGTGGGCAGTTCTAGATAGGAAGTTTCCATGGCATTGCAGTTTACAGAGCGCGAGTTTATCCCCGTGCTGCTCGGCGGCGACATCAACGCGTATTCGGTGGCGCGCGCTTTCTACGAGGAGTATCAGGTTAAGAGCCTGGTCTTTGGCAAGTACCAGACCGGCCCCGCGTATCGCAGCCAAATTATCGGCTACACGCCCAACGTGGATATCGATACCATGCCGGTCATGATCGAGACCGTTAACGGCGTCGCACAGGCCAATCCTGATAAGAAGATTATTCTCATGGGTTGCGGCGACAACTACGTCGCGCTTGCCGCGCAGGCCCAGGACGCCGGCCAGCTTGCCTCGAACGTCATCGCGCCCTATGCGCCCTACAGCATGCTCGAACAGTGCCAGAAGAAGGAGATCTTCTACGAGCTGTGCGAGAAGCACGGTGTGCCCTATCCGCACACGTTTACCTTTACCATGGCGATGCTCAACGCTCAGGGTGAGGCTTCCGCCGAGGCACTCGACCAGATCGACTTCCCCTTTCCGATGATCCTGAAGCCCTCTGACGGCATCATGTGGTGGGAGCACGAGTTCGAGGGTCAGAAGAAGGCCTACGAGATTGCCGATCGCGCCGAGCTGGAACAGGTCATTCGCGATGTGTACGTCAGCGGCTACACTGATGACCTCATCTTGCAGGACCGCGTGCCCGGCAACGACGAGTACATGCGCGTGCTTACCAGTTATTCCGACCGCAACGGCAAGGTTCGTATGATGTGCCTGGGCCATGTGCTGCTCGAGGAACATCAGCCCCATGGTGTCGGCAACCACGCCTGCATCATCACTGAGCCCAACGACGAGCTCATGGGTGGCGTGCGCAAGCTGCTTGAGGACCTTAAGTTTACGGGCTTCTCCAACTTCGACGTCAAGTACGACCAGCGCGATGGTTCGTTTAAGTTCTTCGACTTCAACACGCGTCAGGGCCGCAGTAATTACTATGTCACCAATAGTGGCTTTAACGTTGCTAAATACGTGGTGGATGAGTACGTCTATAACCGCCCGTTTGAGCCGGAGTTTGTGACGGCGCAGGACGAGGCGCTGTGGATGGTCGTTCCTATGGGCGTCGTTGACAAGTACGTCAAGGACCCCGAGCTGCGTGCGAAGGCACATCGTCTGGTCAAGGAGGGCAAGGCTGCCGATCCTTCGTTTATGAAGGGCGACTTTGTCTTTAACCGCTGGCTGCGCATGTGGCACACCAAGCTGCGCCACTTTAAGCTGTTCAAGACGTATTACAAGTAGATCAGCGCGGCGCCCGCCCGGTTTGCATCGGACGGGCGCGGGTATGATACGCGCAATTGCGTGGGCGTCACCAAGGAGGCGGCGATGGAAAAGCTGGGAGTTATCGGCGGCATGGGCGCCGAGGCCACGTCGTATTACTACGACCAGGTGGTACGTCATACGGCGGCTACCTGTGATCAGGAGCATATCGACATGGTGGTGCTTTCCAAGTCGACCATGCCTGACCGCACGCTGGCCATCAAGACCGGCGAGCATGCCGAGCTGTTGGCGACCATGAAGGAGTGCGCTCAGGCGCTCGAGTCGCTGGGCTGCGCGCACATAGCGATTCCCTGCAACACGTCACACTACTTCTACGACCAGATCCAGTCGTTTACGAAGGTGCCGATTATCCACATGCCGCGCGAGTCGGTGCGCTATGCTCTGGCCGGCGCGGTGATGGGGGAGTGCGAGTTCGACCCCAACCTGAGTATGCCGGCCGAGCCGGTGCGCAAGATCGGCATCATGGGCACCGACGGTACCGTGGGCGCAGACGTCTATGGGCGCGAATGTGAGACCGCGGGCGTTGAGGTCGTCTATCCCAGCGAAAAGCGTCAGGCCGACGTGATGTCGCTCATCTACGACGATGTGAAGGCCGGGCGCGAACCCGATATGGACAAGTTCGACCGCGTGATGTGGGAGTTCGCCCGTAGCGGCTGCGACCGCGTCATCCTGGCCTGCACGGAGCTTTCGGTGTTGCAGAAGTATCGCGAGATGCCCGAGATCACCCTCGATGCGATGGATGTCCTGGTACGCGAGTCCATCATTCGCAGCGGCGTCCCCTACCGCCTGTAGCCCTCGACCTGCCAAAAAGGGACAGGTTTATTTTGGTAGGCGGTATCTGG
>CABSYS010000183.1:0-3925 GCA_902482045.1 uncultured Collinsella sp. | reverse complement strand
CGCATGTCTCGTGGGCTCGGAGATGTGTAATAAGAGACAGGATCACCGATGCCCAAAAGGGCGAGGATACGGACAGCGAGGTTAGCGAAACCAGTGCAAACGGCGCGGGTTCGCAGGTCACGCCCGCAACATAAGGCCAATAAGTCACAGAACCATCACACCAAGTCGCCGTTTGGGGCCAATGAGTGAGCAAAAAAGCAGCAATGTTGTTTCATATAGAACTCATTAGTCACAATTTGTAAAAAAAGCTATACTACTAGGCATTTAAAGGTCCGCAAGCTGCAAGTTGAGGAGTACCTAACATGAAGAAGAGATTCATGGCAGCACTGAGCGTTCTCGCTCTTGCCCTGGCTCTGCCCGTGGCTGCTTTCGCCGCCCCGAGCCCTGCCAACACCACCGCCACCGGCGCCAACAACGTGACCGCCAGCGTTAACAACGCCAACGTCAAGGTTGTTTCCACCACCAAGAACGCCGAGGGCACCCCTGCCGGTGCCAACGTGGTCGCTTCCTTCGAGATCACCGAGACCGTTGAGGGCACCGTTTCCGAGTCCAACCCGCTGACCGTCACCTTCACCCTTGGCAAGGCTTACGCCAACGCTAAGGTTACCGTCTATGTCCAGCACAACGACGGCACTATGGAGCAGCTGAACCTGACCGCCGACAACAACGGTAACGTTGTCTTTAAGGTCACCAAGCTCTCCACCTACACCATCGTGGCTGAGAAGACCGCTGCTGGCGCTGCTACCACCGACAACGGTGCTAAGTCCCCGGCTACCGGCGTGAACACCACCGCTGTTGCCGCTGTGGCTGCTGTTGCCGCTGCTGGCGCTGCCTGCGCTTTTGTTGCTCTTCGTAAGAACAACTAGCACACACACGGTTTCAACCGTAAGATTTGAGGACCCGTACTTGTGCGGGTCCTTTTTTCGGCCGATTTACAGGGTAAGGGAACACCATGGCACAGCAGCCGCAGGGCAAGCATATGGAAGTTAAGCATATGGGCGACTCGGACAAAAAGCGTCGCGCCACGATACTCAAGGGCGTTTTCGTAGTGTTGTTGCTGGTCGCAGTCGGCTGCGGCGGCTACGTGCTCTATATGAATCATCTAGAGCAGCAGCGCGCCGAGGAGATGAGTGCAACAGGCAAGCCCGCCACGAAGGTCGAATCAAAGGGCAAGGAGCTGCCGGACAACCCCATCGACTTTGCACCGCTCATTCAAGAGAATGCCGATATCTATGCGTGGCTCTACATTCCGGGTGCGGATATCAACACGCCCTTGCTGCAGAGCACGACGGACGACCTGTTTTATCTGGACCACGACAAGGACGGCAAGTACGACCCGTATGGCACAGCATTTAGCCAGATGGCAAACGCGCGCGACTTTAGCGATCCCGTCACGGTGATCTACGGTCATGTGAACGGCGGCGTGTTCCACAACTTGCATAACTTTGAGGACGCGGACTTCTTTAACGAGAACGGTGAGTTCTATATCTACACGCCGGGCCATATTCTGACGTACAAGATTGTCTCGGCCTATCAATACGACGACCGCCACATTCTCAACTCGTTTAACTTTGCCGACCCTGCCGTGCGCCAGGACTACTTTAATTCGGTCTGTAATCCGGACGCATTGCTCAAAAATGTACGTGACGGCGTGACACTTGATGCAGATAGTAAGATTGTGCAGTTGAGCACCTGCATGCTCGATAGCTCGCAGGGCAACTCGCGCTATATTGTGAGCGGTGTGTTAACAAGCGACCAGGAGACAAAATAGTCATGAACCCCCGTGGCAAGCACTTTATCGATGCGGTGGATCCCGACGAAAATCAAGTAAACAATCCCGAGCAGCAGGTTCGGGATGTGGCGGAGCCTGTCGAGCCTCAATGGGAGGCCAAAGACACTCCGACGCCTCAATCTGGCGAAAAATCCAAGAGCAAGGACGATGTTCCGTCCGACGCATCGGCAAAGACCGATGAAGCTGCGGCGCAGCCTGTTGATGAGGTAGAGTGGCCTTCGCTTGATGAGGCGGGACCTCAGCGTCGTCGACGCTCCAAAGAGTCGATTAAGCGCATCAAGCGCCGCCGCCGTATCCGCACGCTGCTGATCGTGCTGCTCGTGATTGGTGCGGTTGCTGCTGCCGGCTGGGGCTTTGTGAATCACAGCGTGAACCAAGGCAAAAAGAAGATTGAGGAAAAGACCGAAAAGGTCATTAAGGCCAAGGGCGACACCATTACCTATAACGGCAAGAAGTATGCGCTCAACAAGCATATGGCCACGGTGGCGTTTATCGGCTTTGATGGCCGCAATAACGATGACGGCACCCAGAAGGGCCAGTCCGATACTGTGATGGTCGTAGCGCTTAATACCGACACGGGCGAGGCCCGCGGCATTATCATCCCGCGCGACAGCATGGTTGCCGTAGATACGTATTCCAATGGTTCGTTTGCCGGTCAGGTGACCGAGCAGCTGTGCTTGCAGTTTGCCTATGGCACCGATGGCGACAACTCATCGGCGCTGACGGCCGCCGCTGCCTCGCGTGTGCTCGATAACATTCCGGTCGACTATTACTACACGCTCAATATCGAGGGCGTGGCTCCCATTAATGACTCCATCGGCGGCGTGACGCTGGTGCCTACGCAGACTGTGCCGGGCACGTCGGTTGTCGAGGGCCAGGAGACCACGCTATTTGGTACAACGGCGGAAAAGTACGTGCAGTGGCGCGACACGACGAATCTGACGTCTTCGCTGGATCGCACAGCGCGCCAGGTGAGCTACGTGCAGGCGTTTGCATCGAAGGTGCTCAGCAGTGCCAAGAGCAACCCCGCCATGCTCATCAGCCTGTATCAGGCCATGGGCGACTATACGTGGACCAATTTGGGTCTCGATGAGTTCAGCTATCTAGCGACTACGATGCTCGAGCACGGCCTGACTTCGTTTGATGTCGTGACGCTGCAGGGCACCATGCAGCAGGGCGACACCTTCGCCGAGTTCTATCTGGATCAGGACAACGTAAAGCAAACAGTCGTCGATACCTTCTATCATCCAGTCGACTAGATTGTTCCGCCGTTCGTTAGAACGGCGGAACTAATTACCTGACATACACCACGTTGTCGCGGCGCGGCTTTGCATCGGGGAGTGTGTCCTCGGCGTAGCCCAGAATGCAGTTGCCCACACCGCGCAGGCTTCCGTCGGCAGGCAGACCCCACTTGGCCAGCAGTTCCAGTCCCTCGGGTGAGTCAAAGACCTCGTGCGCGCGGTGGATCCAACACGAATCGACGCCCAGCGCATAGGCTGCGTTGAGCAGGTTGCCCATGGCGAGCGAGCCGTCTTCCAGGTGCGTGGGCACGCTGCGGTCGACGAGCACCACCACAACGGTTTTGGCGCCGTAGAAGGGGTCTCCCTTGCTGCCCATAACTTGGGCGTTGAGCTGCGAGAGACACTCGACGGTTGCGGGGTCGGTGACGGCGACGAATGTGACCGGCTGGCGTCCCATGCCGCTCGGCGCGTACTGGCCGGCTTCGATAATGCGTGCGAGCTTCTCGGCTTCGACAGGGCGATCGCTGTATTTGCGGCAGCTGCGGCGGTGGATGAGCGCTTCGATGGTCTCCATGGGTCCTCCTGACGTTGGTTTCGTTGCCTCGTTCTTACCCGCCGAACCAAAACCGTAATCGCGCAGTCGGCCCCAAACAATGCAAGCTACCAAGTGGAAAAGTTGGTTTGCATAAAACTTCAGCCAGAATGTGATAAACCGGTGGGATGGTTAAACGTTTTATCCCGTCTACCCTGCGGTTTTTTACCACTTGCCTAAATGATGCGCGCATAAGCTCTGATAAAGGTTTTACTAAAGGAGCACCAACGTTTATCAACGCGCCATGGTGGCGCCGGGCCAGGAGGTAACATCATGTTCCAGGCTGGAGATGTCGTCGAG
>CABSYS010000182.1:0-3934 GCA_902482045.1 uncultured Collinsella sp. | reverse complement strand
GGGCTCGGAGATGTGTATAAGAGACAGATCTGGACGACCTGATGACCGAGTTCGACCGCCAAAAGAAGAGCAACGCCCCCATCATGCAGGCGTACCACGGCGTGGACGTGCTCATCATCGATGACATCCAAAACATCATCGGCAAGCGCGCAAGCGTGGACTACTTTTTCCAGCTCATGGACGAGTTCATCCGCAACAACAAGAAGGTCGTCATCGCGGCAGACCGCGCCCCCAAGGACCTGAGCATGGACGAGCGTCTGACCAGCCGCTTCAACGCCGGAATGCTCTGCCTGGTCGCAGAGCCCAGCTGCGAGATGAAATACAAGATCTTGCAGCGCTATTACGAGAACACTATCGTCGCCGCTCCCGAGGCAGGCGACGACTCGCTGCTGGCGGCCTATGGGGGCGACGGCGGGCACCTGACCGACGAGCACTTTAAACACATGGCCGAGGTCTCGGGCACCAACATCCGCGAACTCGAGAGCTTTTGCGAGCGCTGCGCCGGCGAGGCGGGCGACCGCGAACGCGAGGGCGGGGAGCTCACCTTTGACGATATCGATGCCATCGCCAGCCAGTACTTCGACACATCGGCCAAAAAGATCAACGTCCAGACGGTTCAGTCCGTCATCGAAGAGCAGTACGGCGTAACGCACGAGGAGCTCATCGGCCCGCGTCGCAACGCCAATATCGCCAAAGCACGCCATATCGCTATCTACCTGGCCATCGAGATGTGCGAGATGACGACCACGGCGGTGGGCGCCGAATTTGGCAACCGCAACCACTCGACCGTCAGCACGAGCTATAAAAAGGTTCAGAAGATGATTCAGGAAGACCGGACCGTTACCGAAGACCTCAAGTCGCTGCGCGATAAAATTACACTGCGCTCGTAGGTAAATGGACACACCTGTTGAAAACCTGTCGAAACGGCGGTTACAAGGTGTCAAAAACTCGAGCCGCGGTGATGAAAAGTTTTGCGCAGGTTTTGAACGTGGAAAACATGCCCGGTTGCACACAGGTTCCTGTCGATTCTCTTTTTAGGGCTGACCTGCACTTTTAGGAGTAATCAACAGTTTCGTCAGTACTATTACTATTATTAAGATATTTATATCTATAGAAAGGTATTAAAAGATGAAGTTCACCGTCAGCCAGAGCTCGCTTACGCAAGCCATCGGCGTCGTTATGAAAGGCGTCGCTTCGGCATCCACCCTTCCCATTCTGTCGGGCGTGCTCGTCAAGGCACAAGACGGCATCTTGGAATTCCAGACCTCCAACTACACCATCTCGATTCGTCACCGCATTGCGGCTCATGTCGAAGAGGAGGGCGAGATGGTGATTCCCTGCAAGATGCTCTCCAACATCACCAAGACCCTTCCCGATGCCCCGGTCACCTTTGAGCTGTCCGAGCGTCAGGTTTTGATTGGCTGCGAGAAGAGCTCTTTTCGCCTCAACACGCTCGATGCCAACGACTTTCCCGAGTTCCCGGCATACGCCATCGAGAGCGCCGTCGAACTGCCGACCGATATCCTGTCCGAAATGGTGAGTCGCGTATGGCGCGTAACCTCGACTGACAAGGCCCGTCCCATCCTGGGTGGCGTGCACATGAAGGTCGAGAACAACACCGTGCGCCTGGTCGCGACCGATTCCTTCCGACTGGCCGTGTGCGATACGCAGGTCGAGACCTCGACCCTCGAAGGTTCCTTTGAGCTCAACGTGCCTGCCGACGCCTTCAACGACGCCCTGAACATCATGGCCAGCCAGGCGACCATCATGATCGGCGCCACCGACACCCAGGTTGTCTTTGAGGCCGGCAACACTACCTACGTGTCGCGCCGCATCGAGGGCGTATATCCCAATTACAAGCAGCTCATCCCCGATTCGTGCGTGACGAGCGTCAAGATCGACGTGGCCGCCTTTAACGCCGCCCTTAAACGTGTGGCCGTTATCGCGAGCGCCAACCCCGCTGTCAAGTTTGAGATTGACGTCGAGAACGGCCAGATGGGTCTGTCCTCCATTTCCAACGACCAGGATCTGGCACAGGAGACGATCGATGTTGAGGCCAAGGGCGAGTCGGGCACCATCGCCTTCAACTACCACTACATCTTTGGCTGCCTCAATGCCCTGTCCAAGGAGAAGGAGATCACGCTGGAGCTCAAGAGCTATTCGCAGGCTGGCATCTTCAAGTCCTACGACAAGATCAACTACCTGTACCTGGTCATGCCGGTACGCATCTAGCGCTGCCCATGACAATGTTCGCACGCGATCTTTCCGTTGCGCGCTATCGCAGCTTCGACAGCTACCGCCTTGCCCTGAGCGACGGTGTGACGGTGCTCGCAGGTCCCAACGCGGCGGGAAAGACCAACCTCATAGAGGCGCTGCAGCTACTGACGAGTGGCACCTCGTTTAGGCATCCGACCGCAGCCGAGCTCGTGCACGACGGCGTGGGCTCATGCAAGGTCGAGCTGAGGCTCGAAGGTGATGGGCGCGTGCTGGACATGGGGCTGAGCGTGGAAGACGGCAAGCGTTCGTTTAGCCGCAACGGCAAGCGCTGCGCTGCGTCCGGCGTGCGCGGGGTACTGCCGAGCGTGCTGTTTTGTCCGGACCACCTGGATATGGTCAAGCGGGGTGCCAGCGTGCGCCGCACCGCACTTGATGACTTTGGCGTTCAGCTGAGTGCGCGCTATGCCGATCTGGCTAGTGCCTACGGGCGCTGCGTGACCCAGCGCAATGCCCTGCTCAAGGAGACCTGGTGCTGCCGTGAGATGCTTGGCGCCTGGAACGAATCGCTCGCCCGCGCCGGTTCGGCCCTGCTCGTGCACCGTCTGGCTCTGCTCGACCGGCTGTCGGGCCATGTGCGTGACGCCTATGGCCGCGTGGCATCCGGCGAGCCCGCCGGCGTGTCCTATGTGTCCACGCTTGGCGACCTGCCTCGCACCGAGGATCGCGACGAGCTCAGGGGCTGGGCGTATGAGCACATGCTCTCGGCGCTCGATGAGCGCGCCGACGAGGAGATCCGTCGCGGCGTGACGCTCGTGGGTCCGCATCGCGACGAGATTGAGTTTTCCGTCGCGGGCCGATCGGCCCGTTCATTTGCCAGCCAGGGCCAGCAGCGAACACTGGTGCTTGCCTGGAAGGTGGCAGAAGTGGCCGTGGCGCGCGATATCCTGGGCACCGCGCCGCTGCTGCTCTTGGACGACGTGATGAGCGAGCTCGACGCCGGGCGCCGAGGCGCTTTTCTGCAGCTGATCGGTGATGATACCCAGACGGTCATAACCACCACCAATCTGGGGTATTTTACCGATGACCTGCTTGATCGAGCCAAGGTGGTGAGCATGGGTGAGACGTGCTAATTACGAGCGCGAGAACGGAATGGTCGCCTTCGGCGGCTTTTTGGATGCCGAGCGTCAGCGTATCCTGGCGGCCGCGACACCTGAGCGCCGCGCGCAGATGGAGGCTGCGGAGGAGTCTCGTGCGGTCTATCGCGCCTGGAATGCGGTGTGCTCGGGCACGCGCGAGGGACGCCATGTGACGGGCCTGCGCTACCTGCCCGAGTCCAACGAACTGCTGGTGTACCTCGATTCGCCCTCATGGACGCAGGAGATGACACTTTTGCGCGAGATTATCCGCGCGCGCATGGAGCGCGCCGGCGCGCACGTCGACGGCCTGGTGTTCAAGACGACCGCCCCCGGCCACACACCGCCCGCTGCAAAAGAGCGCCTGCGTCCGGCCGTGGCCGAGCGTCCGCCGGCTCCGCATGCCGACCTAAGCGATGCCGAGCGTGCCGAGATCGAGCACCAAGTGGCACCCATCGAGGACCAAAAGCTGCGCGAGGCCCTCGAGAACGCCATGAGAGCCAGTGCCGAGTGGGCCAAGGGCGTGCAGAGCAAAAAAGAGCCTTAAATCGCATCTGGTGGCCTTGTAGAGCCAAATACCCTCG
>CABSYS010000181.1:0-4011 GCA_902482045.1 uncultured Collinsella sp. | reverse complement strand
TGTGTATAAGAGACAGCCTTATCGCGGTCGTTGAGGACGACCCAGTCGAAGTTCTCGTTGCCGCGCAGGGTGGCGGTTACGTTTTCGCCCACGTTGACCTCGACGGGAATCAGATCGCTCTCGTAGCCCTCGTCAGTGTTGACCACTGCAATTTTAAGGTTGCCGGTATTGCCGTAGGGATCCCAGCTTCCGGCGATGTTAAACCACGCGTACAGGCACGGCACGATGATCAGGCCCATCACAACAACCAAGCCGATCACGGAGCGAGACACGTTTTGGACATCGCGCTTAAACAGGTGCAGGATGTTTTTCATTTATGCCTCACCTCCTTTAGAGTGCTTGCCAAGCGGGGTGGTGTCCCCGTCGTTTCCGCTTACGTTGTCAACGTCGTCGACATCTTGAGCCTTACGATGCGCACCGATATGCGGCAGACGGCTCGTAGGCTGTTCGCCGCCCTTGGCACCACGCTCGCTGGCGTTGAGGCCAAACATGCGACGGGCAGCAGGGATGGCAGCCGTGTGCTCGCGCATCTCGCGGCGAAGGTCCTCGTCCGAAAGCGCCGAGATACGCATCTGGGTATTGAGGCTCGCACGGATGTACTCGATGTTGATGAGCCAGCCACAGATGGCGATAACCGAAATGATCCAGATAACGAGCAGGATGATCTTGCCGTTATTGTCGATATCGAGCACCGTCGAAAGCACAAAGAGCAGAACCTGCACGCCTACCACGGCGGCAAAACCGCCCTTGATGTAGTACGGGTAACGATGCTCAAACGCCACGGCATGATCGAGCAGCTCGCGACGGTACGAATCCGAATCGAGCATGACGCGCATGGCCGTGCGCAGCGAATAGCGCTGGCGCGGCAGGTCGTTGGACTCGCAAATCATGAGGCCCGTCGTGGAAAGCTGCTTATCAAAGAGCAGGTTGAGGTTGAGCAGCAACGGGCGCAGCTGCAGGCCGATAAAGAGCGCCACGATAAGGAACACGCCCAGGATGCACAGGTTGAACAGGTAGTTGAACGAATACATGCCACCGACGGTCTCGCGCAGCAGGTTGATGCCATAGGTGAAGGGCAGCAGCGGGTGCAGCCACTGGAAGAAGCCGGGCATCATCTCGATGGGATACATGCCCGACGAGCCGGGGATCTGCACAATGACGAGGATGACGCCAATGGCTTTACCGATATGCTTAAAGGTGGTGGACAGCGCATAGATGATGTTGACGTAAGTGAACGAGATAGCGATGCCGCCCAGCACAAAGAGCAGCGGATTGACGCACTGAACGCCAATGACCAGGTCGCCCACCGTAACGATAATGGCCTGGAACGCGCCCAGGATCACCAGCAGCAGCCAGCGGCCAAAGTAGCCCTGACGCGCCGTAAAGCTACCGATGCCTTCACGGTCTACCTCGAGCTTGTAGATGGCGATGAGCACATAGCCGCCCACCCACAGCGCCAGATTGGTGTAGAAAGGAGCAATGCCCGAGCCAAAGCTCTTGACCGGATAGATTGACTTGGACGTCAGCTCAACCGGAGATGCCATGAAATCTGCCACGTCATCGACGTCGACGTCCATGAGGTCGGCTAACTCGCCCATAGACTCAGAGGTCTGTAGCGCCGCAATGTCATTGGCGGCGGTCGCGAGCTTGTCCTGAACCTTGGCAAGGGAGGCGTCGGTTTGGGACAGCGTGGTCTTTGCCTGCTTGAGCGTGGCGTCGAGCTGCGCCAGCGTGCCGCGCGCGCTCGCTATCGTGGGGGTCATACCCGATACAATGCCGGTCAAATCGCCCGAAACGGCGGCAAAGGAGTCAAGCGCGCTCGAAGCCTTCGGCAGCGCGTTCTGCCCCAGATCGGTCTGAGCCTGACCGAGGTTAGCCGTGCCGGTCTGAATTGCCGCGTTGAGTGCGTTGCTCGCGCTTGAGATTGCCGTAGCGTCGTTTGCCATGGCGCTCGACTGTGCAGAAAGGCCATCCTTGATGCTCTGCAACTTCTGGTTTTGCTCGCGAAGCGAATTGATGGTCGATGCGATGAGCGCGTCGGCGTCCTCCGATCCCGTCGATGTATCGTTAGCGAGAATCTGCAGGCGCTCGATGACAGCGCTGTTGTGGTCAATCGTCGCCTGAAGGGATTCGAGCGAGTTGTCGATACGAGTGGTCGTGGACGTAACCGTACCGGTGAGTTTGCCAATCGCGGCGTTCGCAGAAGCCGATGTCTTGCTCAGCACGATGCTGCCCTCCGAAAGTGCCTTGGAGAGCGAGGTGATGGACTTGCCAGCCGTGGTGCGAGCTTCGCCCAGCAGATCATTACCCTGAGCGATTGCCTGCGTTAGCGAAGGCGCCTGTCCCTGCAGGCCTGCCAACGCAGCATCGGCCGAAGCAATCGAGCTGCTTGTCTTGTCGATGGCGGTGTTCATGTCGCCGATGGAATCACGTACTTCGCCCAGAGTATCAGACGCCTCGGACACCGAGCCCGCCAGCGAATCCTTGGTCTGGGTTGCCTTGTCTTTAAGGTCGATGCCAGCATCTTTGGCAATGCCAGCGACGGTCTCGCCCACCGTGGAGACAAACTCCGAGTTGATCTGCTCCTCGATGGTGTTGGCACCGGTATCGGTGACCTTGGGCGCAATGGCGCTCTTTTTCTCGTTGACGTAATAGGTGAGCTTCGGCTGATGGTAATTGCCGTCGAGCATCGAGACGAGATTGTCGGAGAAGTTCTTGGGAATCACGATGGCGGCATAGTATTCGCCGCTTTCGACGCCCTCTTTGGCATCGGTCGCCGAGTCGACGAAGGTCCAGCCCAGCTGGTCGTTCTCCTTGAGCTGGTCGACCACCTTATCGCCTGCGTTAAGCTCGCCCACCAGGTCGTTCTGAGTGCCCTGATCGTTGTTGGCGATGGCGATTTTAATGCCCTGGGTATTTCCGTACGGATCCCAGTTGGCAACGATGTTGTACCAGGCATACAGCGAGGGAATGACGCACACGCCCAGGGTAACCACCAGGGCGACGGGGTTCATAAGCAGTCGCTTAATGTCGCGCTTAAATATCGCAAAGGAGACCTTTGCATTGGATAGTTTGCTGCCGAGACTCACGCTTGGACCATCCATCCTGTCGTTGAATCGAATCGTACTATCGACAACCATTGTACGTAGACGCTTTAGTGCCTCGCGGCACAATGGTGCTGAGTTTTGCGGGTAGCAATATACTACGAAGATGATTTAACGTACAGTTGTACAGTATCTTAAATTCCCGCAGCTCCCAAAACCACAACCCACACAGATTAGCAATCCGACTAGTCATTCAAGAACGTCCCCAATGACTACTCCGTACAAAAGCAAACGAGAGTGGAAAATCCCCCCACTTCAAGCCCGCGCTCGAGCCAAAAGTGGGAAATTATCCACTCTCGTTCTAATCTAGTTACGGTGCCGTATCCCCGAACTACATCAAGTTACAAACAGCTGCCGCGAAGGCTACGGGGTCCTCGGGGAGGATGCCCTCGACGAGCAGGGCCTGGTCGTAGAGCAGGCCGGAGTACTGCTTAATCTTGTCGGCATCGCCCGCCTTCTGGGCAGCGACGAGCTTGGCGAAGACCGGGTGCTTAGCGTTGAGCTCGAGCACGCGCTGGCTCTTGGGCATACCGTCGGGCGCGCCCTCGGGACCCTTCTGGAGCACCTTCTCCATCTCGAGCGAAAGCGGACCCTCGGTGGTGATGCAGGCGGGAGCGTCAGTCAGGCGCGCGGAGACGGCAACCTTCTCGACCTTGTCGCCGAGCGCCTCCTTCATGGCGTTAAAGAGGTCCTCGTTCTCCTTGGTGGCGTCCTCGGCCTCCTTCTTCTCGTCATCGGTCGCCAAGTCAAGATCGCCGGTCGCGACGTTCTTAAGCTCCAGATGACGATCCTCGACCTCAGGCTCGGCACCATCGGCAACTGCCTTCTCGGCAGCCTCGCGAGCAGCGTCATCCTCTGTCTCTTATACACATCTCCGAGCCCACGAGACATGCGCAGACCTCGTATG
>CABSYS010000180.1:0-4026 GCA_902482045.1 uncultured Collinsella sp. | reverse complement strand
AGTTGGCATGAAAAAGGCAAGGCATAGACCTTCTGGTCATG
Source organism: uncultured Collinsella sp. (assembly GCA_902482045.1). GTDB lineage: Bacteria > Actinomycetota > Coriobacteriia > Coriobacteriales > Coriobacteriaceae > Collinsella. The sequence goes on along the minus strand of CABSYS010000180.1, from coordinate 3,985 downwards.
CCTTGCCTTTTGAAGGACAAATTGTCGCTCTGGACGTCGCGCAGCGTCGGCCCGTTACGCGGGTTGGTAAACCCGCGTAACTACAAATCTCCGCCGGCGCCCAGCAGCTTGCGCATGACTTGCTCGGGGTTGACCGAGCCGTCGCGCGGGGCCAGGGCGGTGATCTTCTTCTGCATCTTGTACTCGTGCAGCTCGTCCTCGAGCTGGCGTACGCGGGCGCGGAGCTTCTCGTTCTCGTGCTCGCGCTCCTCGGCACGCTCCTTCATATCGAGGATGCGCACCACGCCGGCGAGGTTGATACCCTCGTCGGTCAGCTGGTTGATGAGTTCCAGGCGCTCGATATCGGCACGCGAATACAGACGCGTGTTGCCGCCCGAGCGCTGGGGGTTCACCAGGCCCTTGGACTCGTAGACGCGCAGAGTTTGCGGATGCATGCCGGTCAGCTCGGCCGCCACGCTGATCATGTACAGCGGTTTGTTCCTATTGTCCTCGGCCATGCTACCTGACCCCTTTCCGTCTCGTTATCGTCCATCATAAGCCCGCGAGCGCGGGCGTGCGCCACGACCGCCCTAGTACGTCGCCTTGTAACGGTTGACCTTCTCGCGATAATCGCGCGTGTCGGCCTCGCGCAGCCTCGTCATGGCATCGCGCTCATCGTCGGATAGGTTCGTGGGAACCTGCACCTTAATCTCGACGAGCAGCGCGCCTGTGCGGCCACGGTGCTTAACGTCGGGCGCCCCCATTTCCTTAAAGCGGAACTTCTTGCCCGTCTGGGTACCCGCGGGCACCTTCAGGCGAACCGTCGCACCGCCGGGCGTCGGCACGTCCACCGTGCAGCCGAGCGCCGCCTCATAGACCGAGACCGGCACCTCCATGGTCACGTCGGCGCCTTTGCGCTTAAACAGCGGGTGCTCCTCCACGTGCGTGGTCACGACCAGGTCACCGCGCTCGCCGCCGGCAACGCCGTACTCGCCGCGACGCTTGTAACGCAGCTTGCCGCCGTCGACCGCACCCGCGGGCACCGAGACCGTAATGGTCTGCTGCTCGCCTGTCGAGGGAATGCGATAGGTAACCTTGTGCGTCACGCCGCGAAACGCGTCCTCGGCCGTCACATCGACGGTCAGCGACAGGTCGCCGCCCTTGCGAGCACGGCTGCGACCCGCGCCGGCACCGGCAGCGCCCGCAGCCCCGGCAAAGCCCGAGCCCCAATCGCTGCCCCAGGCGCCGTTGCCGCTAAAGATGCTGTCGAAGATATCGCCCCAGCCGCTGGCGCCCGCGCCGGCACCGTAGCCGCCGCCATACGCGCCGCCCGCGCCCGGCATACCGCCAAACATGAGCATCTGGTCGTACTCTTTGCGCTTCTTCTCGTCCGAAAGCGTCTCGTAGGCCTCGCTGATCTCCTTAAACTTGGCCTCGTCGCCGCCGGCATCGGGGTGATATTTTTGCGCGAGCTTGCGAAACGCGCTCTTGATCTCTTTGTCGGAGGCGCTCTTGGATACGCCCAGGATGTCATAGAAGGTTTTGCCTGCAGCCATCGTAGCTCCTCTCCTCTAGTACCTGCCATTTGGGGACGGGGTAGAAATGGCAGATTTACTCATACTCGCACTCTTGACAACGGCGACGCACATGTGCATGCACATGGCGGCGCCTTGTCAAGAGACGAAATCTGCCATTTCTACCCCGTCCCCAAATGGCAGGTCAAGGTTAAAAGGGCCCCGGGTGTTGCCCCGGGGCCCTTCTCAATTACTCCTCGGTGCCCTCGGCCGTATCGGCCGCGGCATCCTCGGGCGCCACTTCGGGCTCCGGTGCGGGGCGCTTCTCGCCACCGTAGGTCACCGTCACCATCGCGGAACGCAGGATGCGGTCCGCCATGCGGTAGCCCTTCTGGTACACGTCGTTGACGGTCTCGTCGTACTGCGATGCGTCCTCGACACGCCCCACGGCCTGGTGCTCGAGCGGATCGAACGCCTCGCCCTTGGGGTCGATGGGCTCAACGCCCTCGTGCGCAAACACATCGAGCAGCTTGGCATGCACCGCGTCAACGCCATCGACGAACTGCTTAAAATCGTCGGAAAGCTCCTGGCTACGGGCATGGTCGATTGCACGCTCGATATCGTCAACCACCGGCAGCAGCGCAGTGACGAGCTTCTCGGTCGCGCGCTCGCGCTCGGCGATGCGCTCGTTGGCGGTGCGGCGACGGAAGTTCTCCCAGTCGGCCTGTAGACGGGCGGTGCGCTCGGTGGCGTCCTTTGCCTTGTCCTCGGCGGCCTTCTGAGCCTCTGCCGCGGCATCGAGTTCGTTGCGCACGTCGGCAAGCTCCTTTTGGGCCTGCTCGAACTTGAGCTTAAAGTCGTTGTCGGCGGCTTCCTCACCGGCGCGGATAGCGGCTTCCACCATCTCGTCCTCGGTCATCGTCGCCTCCTTGTTGGAATCCTCTACCTGGTTCTCGGCAGCCGCGGCGGCCTCGGCCTCGTTGGCCTCGGTATCGTCGACGGCCTCTACGGGAATCTTCACGTCCTTCTCCTCAGAGTCAACGGGGGCGGCGCCAGCGGCAGCCGCCTCCGTGCGAGCTTTACGAGCGGACATGATTACTTGTCCTCGTCGTCCACAACCTCGTAGTCGGCGTCGACAACGTCATCGTCGGCAGGCTGGGCACCGGCGGCACCGTCGGTCTGCTGCTGAGCATCGGCGTAGACAACCTGGGCCAGCTCGTAGGCCACAGACTGCAGGGACTCGCCGGCGGCCTTGATGGCCTCGACGTCAGAGCCCTCGAGCGCCTTCTTGGCGTCGGCGATAGCGGCCTCGGCCTTGGACTTCACGTCGGCGGAAACCTTGTCGCCCAGCTCGTTGAGGGTCTGCTCAGTGGAGTAGCACAGGCTGTCGGTCTGGTTGCGGACCTCGACCTCTTCCTTCTGTTTCTTGTCCTCCTCGGCATGAGCCTCGGCGTCCTTGACCATACGATCGACTTCGTCGTCGGACAGAGCAGTGGAGCCAGAAATGGTGATCTGCTGCTCCTTGCCGGTGCCCTTGTCCTTAGCGGAGACCTTGACGATGCCGTTGGCGTCGATGTCGAAGGTAACCTCGATCTGCGGCACGCCGCGACGGGCAGCCGGGATACCGGTCAGCTGGAACTTACCGAGCGACTTGTTGTCGCGGGCAAGCTCGCGCTCGCCCTGGAGCACGTTGATCTCGACGCTGGTCTGGTTGTCGGCAGCGGTGGAGTAGACCTCGGTCTTGGAGGTCGGGATCGTGGTGTTGCGGTCGATCATCTTGGTCATGATGCCGCCCATGGTCTCGACGCCCAGCGACAGCGGGGTAACGTCGAGCAGCAGGATGCCCTCGACGTCGCCGGTGAGCACGCCGCCCTGGACGGCAGCGCCGTCAGCAACGACCTCGTCGGGGTTCACGGACATGTTGGGCTGCTTGCCGGTCATGGTCTTGACGAGCTCCTGGACGGCGGGCATACGGGTGGAGCCGCCGACGAGGATGACCTCGGTCAGATCGGAGAGCTTAAGCTTGGCGTCGCGCAGGGCATTGGTGACAGGCTGCTTGCAGCGCTCGAGCAGGTCGCGGGTGATCTTCTCGAACTCGGCACGGGTCAGCGTGTAGTTGAGGTGCAGCGGGCCGGACTGGTTCATGGTAATGAACGGCAGGTTAATGGTGGTCTGCTGGGCGGCGGAGAGCTCCTTCTTGGCGTTCTCGGCAGCCTCCTTCAGACGCTGCAGGGCCATGGGGTCCTGACGCAGGTCGACACCGTTCTCCTGCTGGAACTTATCGGCCATCCAATCGATGACGCGCTGATCCCAGTCGTCGCCGCCCAGGTGGTTGTCGCCCGAGGTGGACAGAACCTCAAACACGCCGTCGGCGAGGTCGAGGATGGAGACGTCGAAGGTGCCGCCGCCCAGGTCGAAGACCAGGATGCGCTGGTCGGTGCCCTGCTTGTCCAGGCCATAGGCCAGAGCAGCAGCTGTCTCTTATACACATC
>CABSYS010000179.1:0-4030 GCA_902482045.1 uncultured Collinsella sp. | reverse complement strand
CGTACCTGCCTGCTCGAATGCGAGATACGCGGCACCACGTTGCGCATGTCCGAAATACAGATGCGCCCGGACAAAGAGATCTCTTCTTGAGCAGTATACCCGCCCGTACAGCTACTCCACCGGTTTGAAGATGGTGGCCTGACCGAAGACGCTGCGGATGAGGGCTTTGGCCTCGTCCTCGGTCTGCGGGATGCTCGGGGCTGCACCCTGATGGCCGAAGGGGCTGCCCGCACCGGGGTTGGACTCCCAGGGAGCTGCAGGAGTGCCCTCCTCTTTGGGGGCAGTTGCAGCGGACTTGGACGCGGACGCCGCACCCGGCACGTCGAACGGAGGCAGATCGTCCCCGCTCGCATCGCCAGCGAAGCCGCCGACCATAGCGTCGTCGTAGGGCACCTGCTCGGATTCCCACGGCGCGGGCTGCGCGACAGGCTGAGCCTTGGGGGCAGCCGAGCGCTCGGGCGCACGGGGTGCGGGCTCGGTCGGGAGCTTACCCGTGGCAGGAGCGCCGGCAGGGTTGTCGGAGCGTAGCCAGGGGGCCTTAGCCAGGTCGGATGACTTAGACGCAGGCGCGGCGGCGGGCTTGGGCGCGGGAGCCGGAGCAGCAGATTTGGGCGTGGCGGGCTTAGGCGCCGACGGGGTCGGTGCCATCACCGGCGTCGCTTGCTGCTGCGGAGCGCTGGCGCTCGAGGATACAGGGGCCGCCGAGGACACGGGTTGCGGGTCCGCAGATGCCGCAGCCCGTGCAGATGGAGAATGCTCCTCATGTTGAGGAGCCGGCGTGCCACCTCCATCCAGGACGTAGTCGACGGTGCGACGGCCGAAGACTGCGTTGACTGTCGACAGGACCACCGACTGCGTGTCGGCGCGACCGAGCATCTTGATGGCAAAGGTCGAGCCCGCGGGGAACGAGACCGTGAGCTTGGAGCCGTCGTCGGCCGTGGCGCGGGCGTTGAGCAAAAGGCCTGCATAGGAAGCCTGACGAGCCTTGACGCGCTCGACGACCTCGGCCCATTTGCGCTGGAGCTCGCCGGCGTCCTCGACCGCGGGGGTCTCGGCAGCACCGGCGGCGGCAACCTGGGCGGCGTTGTTGGGCTTGGACACCGGCACGGTCGATGCAGCAGGCGCGGGAGCCGGAGCCGCAACGGGTTGAGGGGCAGGCGTTACAGGTTTGGGCGCGGGAGCCGGAGCCGCGAACTTGGGCGCAGGCTGGGCAGCCGGAACAGCAGCGCCGCGGTCCCAAGGCATGCCACCCTGATGCGCGGACGTAGCAGCGGGCGCGGCGGTCGCCGCAGGAGTAGCAGCTCGGACACCCGAGATCAGCGTCGGCTGCTGGACAGAGGGTGCGGATGCAGCAGGCGCACTCGCTTGAGCAGCAGCCACGCTCGCCGGAACGGCGGCGTTGGCAACCAGGGCCTCCAAGCGAGCCACGCGCTCGGCCAAAGCCTCAATCGTTAAATCGGCCTCGGGACGCGTCAGGCGGGTGCAGGCGATCTCGAGCACCAGGCGCACGTCGCTCGCACCCCTCATCTCCAAGGCGGCATCGTCGAGCACGGTCAGCACGCGAGCCAAACGATCGGCAGGATGCTCGCCAAAGGCAGCGTCCTCGGCTGCAAGCGCCTCGGCCTGCTCGGCACCGCCCTCAAACAACTCGGCACGGGCACCGGCAACGCAGGCAACATACACGTCGCGCACGTGTGCCACCAGGTCGCGCGTCAGTTCCAGCAGATCGTTACCTTCCTCGACCTGCGCGCGAATAAGCCCATACAGCTCGGCGACATCACGATCGGCAATGGCGCGCGCGAACTCGCCCAGAATCTGGTCAGAAACTTCGCCCAAAAGCGAGCGGGCATCGTCCGCATGCACAGTGCCGTTGCCGAAGACGCTCAGCTGCTCCAGCGTGGAGAGCGCGTCGCGCATGCCGCCCTTGGCATGGCGCGCCACGATGGCAAGCGCCTCGTCGTCGTAATCGAAGCCCTCCTGCTCGCACACGTATGCCAGGCGGCGCTCGATATCCTCGTTACCGATGCGGTGGAAATCGAAGCGCTGGCAGCGCGAGAGGATTGTCTCCAGAATCTTTTGCGGGTCGGTGGTGCACAGCACAAAGATCACGTGCGCCGGCGGCTCCTCGAGCGTCTTGAGCAGCGCGTTAAACGCCGCCGTCGTGAGCATGTGGACCTCGTCGATGATATAGATCTTGTACTTGCCGCGCACCGGGGCAAAGTTGACGGAGTTGATGATCTCCTCGCGCACATTGTCCACGCCCGTGCGGCTTGCGGCATCGAGCTCGTAGACATCCGGGTGGTTGCCCTCGGCAATGAGCTCGCACTCCTCGCAAGTACCGTCGGGCATGCAGCCACTTGCACCCTCGGCGCGCGCTGCCCCAGCATTACGGCACAGCAGCGCCTTGGCCAGAATGCGCGCCATGGTGGTCTTGCCCGTGCCGCGCGGTCCGCAGAACAGGTAGGCGTGGGACAGGCGCCCCTCGGTGATGGCGTGCTCGAGCGTCGAGACGATATGCTGCTGGCCCACCACGGAGTCGAAGGTGAGCGGGCGATACTTTCGGTACAACGATTCCATGGGTGCTCCCCCGGGTATACTGAGTCTTGTTGCCGCGGCGGCCATGCGGTCGCACGGCATGCTGCATTCATAATAACCCGTACGGCGAGCCCGCCGCGATAGGAGTCCAAAGAGCATGGCAGACGCAGAGAGCAACCTCGTTCCCTCCGAAGCAGCCGACCAGGTCGAGGTCGCGCTCGAGACGCAGGCAGCAGCCGATGACGGCATCCTGTACCTCAATGAGTATCAGTACGAAAACGACCTCGTCACCGACTTTGCGCGCCTGGTCGCCTCGCCCAGGCGCCGTGGCTCCCTGTACGTCGCCGCTGCGATTGCCGCGCTCATCGGCATCGGCATGCTGGTGGCCGGCGGCAACTGGATCAAGTTCGGCGTCGTCCTGATCGTATTCGGCGCCTTTTTGGCCTGGTGGAGCAAGAACCTGCACCACACGCTCGCCCGCGACTTTATCGACGCCGTCGAGGCCGACGAGTCCATGGGTGGCCGTTACCGCCGCGTCGCCGCCAACGAGGACGGCCTGATGGTCTGGGGCAAGAGCGGCAAGTCGCAGTTCTTCCCGTTTGAAAAGCTCGACCACGTGCTCGACGGCGAGCGCATCTTTGTGGCCATGTTCGCCGACCAGGGCGTGACGATCCCTAAGGACACCTTTGTGCGTGGTGATGCCGAGCAGTTTGGCTCCTTCCTCAAGACGCGCATCAACAAAAAGCTGCGCATCGAGACCAAACGCAAGAAGATGAAGGCCGAGAAGGCCGCTGCCGAGGCCAAGCAGGGCGACCAGCCCAAAAAGGACGCTCCCAAACAGCGTAAGCAAAAGAAGAACAAGAAGAAGCGCTAAGGTCAAGTCAGACAGGCCACCTCGCCCCGCTACCTTCACCATGCGCCCGAGCGTGCTAAACTAGCAGCATCTATGCCACCGCGAACGGCTTGACCCCGGCCCGCCGTTCGCAAACGAACTTTAAACGCACGAGGGTTGGCCATGCCGCTTTTCTCGCAACATACCGCCCGGTTCTCGCCGGACGTTCCCTTGGAGGGCACCAGCTCTCGCGAGCTGCTCAAGCGGTTCCAGCCGCTCGAGACGCTCGCGACCGGCGGTTTTGGCTCCATCGAGATTTGCCGTGACACGCACCTGCGCCGTCGCGTCGCCATTAAGCGCATCCCCCTCACAGGCGATGCCGGCATGCCCGCCAGCGATATCATGGATGTCCTGCGCGAGGCACACACCGCTGCCATGCTTCAACATCCCAATATCGTGCAGGTTATCGACTTTACGCACGATACCGCCTATGCCTACCTCGTCATGGAATATGTCGACGGCATGTCCCTAGCCGAGTTTTTGCATCGCGTGGACGGTCATTCGCTCACCTTTGACGAGGCCGCGGCAATTGCCGACGCGCTGGGCCAGGCGCTCACCTTCGCCCATAGCAACGGCGTGCTCCACCTGGATATTAAGCCCGCC
>CABSYS010000178.1:0-4046 GCA_902482045.1 uncultured Collinsella sp. | reverse complement strand
CACCACAATGGGGACAGGCACCTTTGTGGTGGTCGGGGCTTCCAAACCATCACAACATTCGATGAAAATCGCGATTTTGGCGAAAAGCGCCGAATGTTGTGATGCTTTTCGCTGTGGGCGAGACGGTTTTCGTTGTGGGCGAGACGGTTTTCGCTATGGACGGCGCGGTTTCGCTGCAGAACCGCCGGCCCGACGCCTGCCAGCCCGCCGCCCTCGTTACGTTTTCGCTGCATTTGGGTAAAGCACCTGCTCCAAGCGGCGTTGCCCTGTATACTAGAGCAGTTTAACTGTTATGCGGAAGGGAGCGCCTATGGCACTCAGCGAGAAAGACGTGCGCGGCATCGCCGAGTACGCAAAGATCGCACTGACCGATGACGAGCTCGCCCAGATGACGTCCTACATGAACGACGCCGTCCAGATGCTCGAGCCCGTCTTGCAATATGACTTGCCCGACGTGGAGCCCACATTCCATCCTATCGGAAGCCTGTCCAACGTGATGGGCGATGATCTGCGCGAGCCCGAGCGCGATCTGCCGCTCGACGTCGCGCTCGAAAACGCCGGCAGCGCGCGCGACCGCTACTTCCGCGTGCCGTCCATTTTGGGAGAGGGGGAGAGCGAGTAATGGCGCTAAGCTTCGATTCCCTTACCGCCGCCCAGATCGCCGCGGGCGTTTCTGCCGGCGACTTTACCGCTACCGAGGTGGCCCAGGCCTCCCTTGCCGCCATCGAGGCGCGCGAGGGCGGGGTCCAGGCATTCCTGCAGGTGGCGCCCGAGCTCGCGCTCGAGGCCGCTGCGCGCGTGGATGCCGACCGTGCCGCAGGCAAGCCGCTGCCTCCACTCGCGGGCGTGCCGCTGGCCATCAAGGACAACATGAACCTTGTGGGCACGCGTACCACCTGCGCTTCCCGCATGCTCGGGGACTACCAGAGCGTCTACACCGCCACCTGCGTCCAGCGTATGCTCGATGCCGGCTGCCTGCCCATGGGCAAGGCAAACATGGACGAGTTTGCCTTTGGCAGCTCCACCGAGAGCTCGGCGTTCCACCGCACCAACAACCCCTGGGATACCGAGCGCGTGCCCGGCGGCTCCTCGGGCGGCTCCGCTGCCGCCGTCGCCGCGGGCGAGGTCGCGCTCTCGCTGGGCTCGGACACCGGCGGCTCCATTCGCCAGCCGGCGTCGCTGTGCGGCGTGGTGGGCTTTAAGCCCACGTATGGCGCCGTGAGCCGTTACGGCGTGGTTGCCTTTGGCTCGTCGCTCGACCAGGTGGGCCCCTTTGGCCGCACGGTCGAGGATGTCGCGCTGGCCATGAACGCGCTTACCGGCGCGGGCCACGATCCGTACGACTGCACCAGCCAGGATTGTGCCGTCGACTTTACCGAGCACCTCAACGACAGTATCGAGGGCAAGCGCGTGGGCATCATCCCTGCGTTTATGGAGGCCGAGGGCCTGACGCCCGAGGTCAAGGCCGCTGTTCAGCGCGCCGCTCAGGAGCTGCAGAACCAGGGCGCCGAGCTGGTCGAGGTCGACCTGCCGCACCTGGACGCCGCCATCGCCGCCTACTACGTCATCGGCCCGGCCGAGGCGTTCTCCAACCTGGCACGTTTCGACGGCATTCGCTACGGCTATCAGGAGGAGGGCTGCGCTAACCTGTCCGACCAGAGCTCGCTTTCGCGCGCCCACGGCTTTGGCGCCGAGGCCAAGCGCCGTCAGATGCTCGGCGCCTACCTGCTGAGCTCGGGCGTGTACGACAAGTACTACTACGCTGCGCAAAAGGCCCGCACGCTCATCACGCAGGACTATGACGCCGCGTATGCCAAGGTGGACACCATCCTCATGCCCGCCTCGCCGCGCACGGCCTTTAAGTTTGGCGAGATTAGCGACCCCACACAGATGTACCTTTCGGACCTGTACACCATCTCGCTCAACATTTGCGGCAACGGTGGTATCTCGGTGCCGCTGGGCCTGGGCGAGGATACTCAGCTGCCCGTTTCTGCCCAGCTGGTGGGCCCGGCGTTTAAGGACCGTCAGCTGCTCACGTTTGCCCGCGCCCTTGAGCGCGGTTTTGCCGATACCGCCACGGGCGCGCCCGCGCTTTCCGTCGCGCCCGATTTTGCCGGGAAGGGAGGCGAGCTGTAATGAAGGAGCTTTCCGAGGTCCTGCAGGATTGGGAGGCCGTGATCGGCCTGGAGATCCATACCGAGCTCACCGCACTCGATACCAAGATGTTCTGCAACTGCAAGCTCAGCCACGATGACGAGCCCAACGCCAACGTGTGCCCGGTGTGCCTGGGCCTGCCCGGCGCCCTGCCGGTGCCCAACAAGCGCGCCATCGAGAGCATCGTCAAGGCCGGCCTCGCCACCAACTGCGAGATCCAGCGCCACTCGATGTTCTACCGCAAGCACTACTTCTATCCCGACATGGCCAAGAACTTCCAGACCACGCAGGGTCCGGTCGCCTTTGCCATGTACGGTCACCTGGATCTGGATGTGACCGGTCGCGGTGCCGCCGAGCGCCCCGACTGCGCATTCGGCGAGGCCGAGGCCCAGAGCCTGGCGAGCGCCTCGGCCAACGCCGAGGGCCTGTCCACGTCCATGTCCTCTACCATGCGCGAAGGCAATCAGCGTGCCGGCCATCTGGCCAGCTACGACGCGTCCAACCTGCAGATGCCCGTGCGCCGCGAGGACGGTTCCTACACGGTGCCCATTCGCATCCTGCGCATCCACATGGAGGAGGATGCCGCCAAGATGGTGCACGTGGGAGGTGCCGAGGGCCGCATTACCGCCGCGGCTGAGTCACTCGTCGACTACAACCGCTGCGGCACGCCGCTGATTGAGCTCGTCACCGAGCCCGACCTGCGCACGCCCGAGGAGGCTCGCCTGTTTATGGAGAAGCTCCGTCGCATTTTTGTGACGCTGGGCATTTCCGACTGCTCCATGGAGAAGGGCTCCATGCGCTGCGACGGCAACGTGTCGCTGCGTCGCCGCGGCGAGACCAAGCTGGGCACCAAGACCGAGCTCAAGAACCTCAACTCGTTTAAGAGCCTGCATGACGGCCTTGCCTACGAGATTTGCCGCCAGGCCGAGGTGCTCGAGGAGGGCGGCATCATCTACCAGGAGACCCGCCACTGGGAGCCCAGCCGCAAGCGCACCGTGGTCATGCGTGTGAAGGAGACAGCAGACGACTATCGTCTGTTCCCCGATCCCGACCTGGCGCCGTTCGACCTGGACGACGAGTTTATCGACCGTTGCCGTGGCGAGATTCCCGAGCTGCCCGATGCCAAGCGCGTCCGTTTTGAGGCCGACTTTGGCATTAAGACGGCCGACGCCGAGCAGATTGCCGGCGACCCCGAGTTTGCCGACTTCTTTGAGGCCGCCGCTGCCGGTATGGCTGGCAAGGAGGCCCAGACGGTCGCGAACTTGCTGGTGAACGAGATGATTGCCTACCTTAAGGGCGCAGGCGTGTCGCTGGCCGAGTCCGGCATTGCACCGGCTCAGGTGGCAGCGCTGGCTAAGCTGCTGGCGACCGATGCCATCAGCTCCAACCAGGCGCACGAGGTCTTTGAGGCCATGGCTCAGACCGGCGACGACCCCAACAAGATCGTCGACGAGCGCGGCATGCGTCAGGTGAGCGATGCCGGCGCGCTGCAGCCGATCGTGGACGAGGTGCTGGCAAACTGTGCCGATCAGGCGCAGCAGTATCGTGACGGCAACCAGAAGGTTATCGGCTTTTTGGTGGGCCAGTGCATGAAGGCGAGCCGCGGCAAGGGCAATCCGAAGCTCTTCAACGAGTTGCTGAGAACGTCGCTCTCGTAGCTGCGAGGCCGGGGAAGCCCCGAGTCGCCGGGGTATTTCCTCCAAATTTCAAACAGTCCTATGCAAGACGAAGGCCACATTTAGTGGCCTTCTTTGCATGCGGAACTCATTTGGAGCAAACACCCCGGCGACTCGGGGCTTCCCCGGCCAGACGACTCGGCCGTTCGGGTCAGGCGGGGCTGAATGGAATAGCTGTCTCTTATACACATCTCCGAGCCCACGAGACATGCGCAG
>CABSYS010000177.1:0-4049 GCA_902482045.1 uncultured Collinsella sp. | reverse complement strand
CTTAAATTGACGCATGTGCAGTCCTTTCGCGCTACCCCTGTCCGCAAAAACGGCCCGGTCGCCCGAGCCGCATCGCAGACCTGCTATGTTCAGACTTAGATTTTATAACCCATTAACGCGCATATATACATACGGAATCGAAAAACTGTATGTCCGAGCGCTCCAATGCGTCAATTGCCAAGGAGTGTCCCCAGCTGCCGGCAGAAAAGGAACGTCCCTATCTGCCATCTACGCGCTTGGCCATCCAGACATGGGGCTGGCCCTCGTCTTCGTAATCTACCGGGGCAATTTGCGTGTAGCCCGCCTTTACATAGAGCGGCAGCACGTATTCCTGCGCATGCAGCTTAATAAGCTTGGCGCCGGCATCACGCGCGGCGGCATCACTGGCCTCGACAATCTTGCTCGCCAAACCGCGACGGCGCATGCTCGGCAGCACGGCGACGCGCCCCATAATGTAGGTCTCCCCCGCCGCAACGTCTTCGTCCATGTCGTATGCCGGCAACACCGGGGCCTCTGCGTCAGCCACGCGCTCAAGCTCTTCGGGAAACACGCGCGAGCAACCGGCAAGCTCGCCGTCTACATAGAGCGTCACATGAATGCAGTTCGGATCCTCGTCGATAGCGTCGAACTCATTCTCGTAGCCCTGCTCGTCCATAAAAACGACGCGGCGCACCAACGCCGCGTCATCAAAGCATCCCGTCTTAAGTTGGATATCCATAGCTGCTCTTTCATTCAACGCGAACGTTAGGGACAGATTTTAGCGAAAATGAGCTCCGCGCACGCTAAACTTCGCGCGAGCCTTCGCCAGGCAGTCGTAATGACCCACGTTATGGGCATCGCTCGCGATGAAGCTGTACAGGTTCTGATCGAACAGGCGCTGTGCCGGCTTTTTTTCGCGACCAAAGCGACCGCCGGCAATAAAGTCCGCCGAAGCCTGCAGCTTGCAGCCCATATCGACCAGGCGCTCCGCCACGCTTACATCCTTTTGAACCGCACGATAGCGCTCAGGATGAGCGATGATCACCTGGTAGCCACGGCACTGCAAATCGTAAATCGTGTTCTCGTACTCTCTAAACGCATACGCATCGGCATGCGTCGAAAGCTCGAGCAGAAACTCGTTGGTCCCATCGAAATGCAAGTGCTCCGCGGCATCGATACCAAGCTCAACGAGCTTTCGATGGTTGACCTCGAAGCCCATCTGGAGCGGAAAACCGTCAGCGTTATCACGCAGCAGTTCAAAGGCATCCCACATCTTGTCGTAATCAAAATAGGGATCACGGCAGTGAGGAGTGCAAACGATTCTGGTTACACCGGCCCGCTTGGCAGCCTCGAGCATCGCCAAGCTCTCATCGAGATCGGCGGCGCCGTCGTCTACACCCGGCAAGATATGGCAATGAATGTCACGCATAGGTCAGCCTTAATCAACTAAACGTTTGCTCGGTTGGTGAAGATGCCCTTTTTGGAAGTCCCCTGATCGTCGGAGCCCTTCTTCACCTTCTTACCGTCCTTGGTGTAGTAGGAGTAGTAGTACTCGCTGGTCTCGGTCTCGCAGTAGTTCATAACGGTACCGATGAGCTTGACCTTTTCGGACTTCTTAAGCTGGCCGATAGCGTTGAGTGCCTCCTCGCGCTTGGTGAAGTCCTCGCGCACCACGAACAGCGTGCCGTCGGTCAGACTTGCGATCTCGGCAGCATCGATGAAGGTGCCGACCGGGGGAGCGTCGAAGATGACGTACTGGAACTTGGCAGACAGTGCCTTTACCAGCTTGGCAAAGCGGTGAGAGACGATGATGTCGGCAGGATTGGGAATATGCGGCTCGGCATCGAGGAAGTAGAAGTTCTTCTGACCCGTCTCGACAATTGCCTGGTCAATGGAGATCTGCTCGGAAAGGACCGCATAGAGTCCGCCGCGCGAACGAACGCCGAGCATATCGGAAAGAGACCTGCGGCGCATATCGGCCTCGACCAGGAGCACGGACTTGCCGCTCGTGGCGATAGCCTGGGCAAGGTTAATGGAAACCGTAGACTTGCCCTCGTTGGGAATCGAGGAGGTAACGGTGATGGTGCGAATGGGGTCGTCCACGCTCGCAAAGCGGATGTTGGCCAGAAGGGTCTTGGCGGCATTCTGTACAACGAGCTTATCGGTGTTCTTTGCCTTAGCCATGCCTATTTACCACCTTTCATAGCCGGAATTCGGCCAACAACGGGAATGCCCAGGAGCTCTTCTGCCTCTTCGGCACCGCGGATGCGGGTATTGAGCATGTCTGCCAAAACGACATAGGCGACTGCGATAAAGATACCGGCGAGGAACGCGACAGCAACGTACAGCGTGCGCTTGGGGCCGCTGGGGACTTCGGGAGTCTTAGCCTCGTCGATAACGTTGATGCTCTGGGCAGCGCCGACGTTCTGAGCGACCGTACTCACCGAGCTGGCCATGGCCTTTGCGACCTTAGCCGTCTCCTTGGCATCGGTGCCGGTAACCGAAAGCGTAATGACACGCGTGGTGGTCTCGGAGGAAACAGACACCTTGTAGTCATCCAGGTCAGCAAGGCCCAACTCATTGGCAGCACCGCTCTTAACGCTATCGCTATCCAGCAGCGTGGCGATATCGTTGGAAAGCATCTGGCTCGCCGAGAGATCGTTGTAGCTCATCTGACCGCTATCGTCGGTCTTGGCGAGAATGTACATGCTCGTCGTCGCGGTGTAGGTGTTGTCCATCGCAACGAAGGACACGATGCCCATGGCGATCGCGCAGACCACCGGAAGGGTGATGACCAGCTTGAGGTGCTTTTTGAGCAGCTGGAACAGTTCGAGAAGGGTCATGCAGCTTGCCTTTCATTTCCCCAGTTCGGATTGACAAAACTGTCCGTATGTTATCGCATCTTTTTACCGAGACCAAACTCTATACATAAGAAACAGGCTCTCCTGTAAAAATGTCGGAAGCAATCGTAAAATTGCACAACAACGCCGCACCCGAAAGTCAAATGCGGCGTCTACATCAATATCTATGTTGTATCGCTATGCGAATGGCTCGTCCTGCTGTATGGGAAACGTCACCGTAATGGTGGTTCCCACGCCCAACTCGCTCGACAGATCGAGCGTGGCGTGATGATACAGGGCCGCATGCTTGACAATGGCAAGCCCCAGACCGGTTCCGCCGCGTGCCTTGGACCTACTCTTGTCCACGCGATAGAACCGCTCAAATACCTTGCCCTGTTCTTCAGGCGCGATACCGATTCCCGTGTCGGCGACCGCGAGGAACGGATGGCCTTCGTCGTTGGTGCCGCACTGCAGCGTAACCGTACCGCCGGGTCGATTGTAGCGGATGGCGTTGCTTGCCAGATTATAGATGAGCTCGTCAATCAAGCGCGACACGCCCTCGATGACCACAGGCTTGGTCTCATGACTTATCGTCACATTCGCCTGACGGGCAACCTGTTCAAGACGCTGCTCAACCGCGTAGATGGCACGCGAGAGCTCAATAGGCTCCGTGGACCCAATGGGCACCGCCTCGCCCTCAGTTGCACGCTCGGCCTCATCCAAGTTAGACAGCGTAAGGATGTCGTTGACAAGCGCTGCCAAGCGGCCCGCCTCACGATAGATGCGACCGCCAAAGTTGCGCAGGTCGTCCTCGCCCTCGACCATGCCGTTTGCGATGAGCTCGGCATAGCCCGAAATCGCCGTAAGCGGCGTCTTGAGCTCGTGGGTGATATTCGCCGTGAACTCGCGGCGCATACGGTCGTTGTCCGCTAGCACCGCCATTTGGCGCTTGAGTTCCTGGCGCTGCGACTCGATACGCTCAAGCATGGGGACCATCTCGGCATAGGCGTGCTCATAGCTACGGCGTGGGTGGTCCAAATCCACCTCTTGCAACGGCGCGATGATGGCACGGGACTCGCGGCGCGCCATAAAAAACGAGAGTACCGCGCCCGCTGCTGCGATAAGCAGCATCGGCGCCACCATCGACAGCAAAATCGCTGCAACGCCAGGCTGGGCCTGCGCCAAGCGAACAACCTGGCCGTTATCAAGGGCGACGGCGCGATACAGCAT
>CABSYS010000176.1:0-4064 GCA_902482045.1 uncultured Collinsella sp. | reverse complement strand
TTCCCATACGTCGCTTGCCAGCGCAATTTTTCCGCCGGCAAGCGGAATCACCGGCTCACCCGTGCGCGACGGCAGCGCCACGCCCGTATCGGCCCAGCCGCGCTCCTTGAGCTCGTCCAGATCGATCCCAAAAGGCGCCACCTGGGCAGCCGCCAGATCGTCAGACGTAAACTGGAAATACTCGCCCACGCCACACGCCTGCGCCAAACCGGCAAAAATCTCCCGACCGGGACGTGTGTCGTCATGCTGCACAGGCAGCACGGCGTTGCGGTAGAACACCCGCGAATCGTTAACGCCCATCACCGTTCCCACGCCGCGGTCGGCCTCCAGATACGTCACATCGGGCAGCACGAAGTCAGAAGCGCGCGCCGTCTCGGACCAGCGAATATCAATCGTCACGAGCAGGTCAAGCTGTTCCAGAATCGATAGCCACGCCCCGGCGTTGCCATAGCCCGCACCGGGGTTACTGGCATAGACGATGAGCCCACGCAAATCGCCGGCAAGAATCGACTGACCGATGGTCGTGCACAGGCCGCGCACCGGATCGACCAGTGGATAGCGCTCGGACCCCAGCTTGGGCTCGCGCGGCACCGGCGGCGTCGCAAAGCGCGTGGGATCAAGGTCGCCCAGTGAAAGCGGTGTGGGCGGATTGAGCGCGCCACCCGCATGTCCAATACAGCCCAACAGCACATCGACCAAGCAGATAGCGCGTGCGGTCTGGGTGCTATTGGCATACGCGATGCCGATGCCACCATGAAAACCCGCATCCACCACAGCGGCAGGCGCGGCGGCAGCGAGATCGCGCGCCGTGGCGACAATCTCTGCGGCCGGCACGTCGCACATCGACTCGGCCCACTCGGGCGTCCAAGCATGGGCCGCCTGCGCCAACTCGTCAAAACCCGTGGTATAGCGGTCCACGAACTCGTGGTCGTACAGGCCCTCGGCAATCAACACGTGGACAATACCCAACAGCAGCGCCAAGTCGCAGCCCGGGCGCACGCGCAGCCAGCGATCAGCAAGCGCAGCCGAACCACTGCGCCGGGGGTCAACCACGATAATCTTCGCCCCGCGCCGGCGTGCATCGTTGAGCGCGTCAACGGCCCCCATCGTTGACGAATCGACAATGGAACGCCCCAGGTACATGATGCAGTCGGTATGCGCTAGGTCGGAGGCGGGGCTGTAGCCCAGGCTGTGCTCCCAACCGGTAAGTCGGCTTACCTCGCAGGCGCCATCGCCACCGTACACGTTGGGCGAGCCCAGCGCATGCATAAGGCGATACGCCCAGTAGCGTTCGAACGAGGGAACACCGAGCGTCATGCCCAGCGCACGCGGACCATGCCCGTCAACAATCCCCCCAAGGCGCGCTGCAATCTGCGCGAACGCCTCGTCCCACGAAATCACATCGAACCCCGAGCCATCAGTTCGTCGGCGCATGGGGTGCACAATGCGATCGCGCTCGTCAAACGGCATTGCCAGACGATGCCGTCCGCGGGCGCATAGGGCACGCGCCGCGCACGGATGCCCCACGACCGGCAACTCAGCCATCACACGCCCATCCTCAACATGGGCTGCAAAGGCGCAATCGGCATAGCATCCCCCGCATGTCGTCACCACGGCGCGACCGTCACGCTTCGCAGCAGATGCCATCTCGATTACCCCTTTCACCAGCCAAACACAACAGGCCAACAGCCCGGCAACGAGCCCCAGACCCAAAAAGCCTCCCGCACGGCAACGCCCCGCGGGAGGCCAACGTCAAACAGACGGTACCTTACGCCTCGGACTTCTTGGCGTAGATAAACCAGTAGCCGAGCGCGACCAGAACCGCGCCGCCCACGATGTTGCCCAGCGTGGCGGCGGACAGGTTAAACGCAATGCCCGCGGCGTTGAGCGCATCGGCGCCGGCGACGTCGGCGCCATAGCCGCACGCGTGCATCACAGCGCCCATAGGCAAAAAGTACATGTTAGCGACGCAGTGCTCAAAACCGCAGGCCACAAAGGCGGCGATGGGCAGTAGAATGCCCACAACCTTATCGACCACGGTCTTGCCGGCGGTACCGATCCACACGGCCAGGCACACAAAGATGTTGCACAGGATGCCACGGAAGAAGATCGTCACCCAGTCGACCGTCACCTTGCCGGCGGCGACGCTCACCATGGAATTGGCAACCGCCTCGCCGTTGAGCTTGTAAATGCCGGCCATGTACACCAAAAAGACGATGAACAGGGCACCGGCAAAGTTACCAAGCCACACGACGAGCCATGCCTTGAGCATCTGAGCCAGGGTGATCTTTTTGCTCTTGAGCGCGCAGACCATAAGCGAGTTGCCGGTGAACAGCTCGGCGCCGCACACCAGCACGAGGACCAGGCCCAGGCAAAAGCACAGGCCGCCCACGACGCGCTGGGCGCCCCAGCCGAGTGTGCTATCGCTCAAGAATACGGTAAAGAACAGGCCACCGAAGGCAATGAACGCGCCGGCGAACATTGCCAACAGAAAGGCCTTAGCGACCGGCAGGTTAGCCTTGGTCACGCCGGCGGCCTCGGTCTTGGCCTCGATCGCGGCGGGCGCCAGGCAATCGGGAGCGGGATACTCCACCTTGGAATCTGCCATGTCAATCACTTCTTTCCTAATCAGCAGGGACAAGAGCTCCTATTGCTCTTGCCCCAAGCGGACAAAGTGGGAAAAGTCGTTGGCGGCCACGGCGTCGTACACGGCGTCGACGGCCTCAAAGACTTCCGGGGACATGGGGTTGTAGAACTCCGTGTCGCCCGGCTGAATCCCGACGAAGACGATATCATCACACGATTGCTCAATCTCTTCGATCAAAATCGACAAAGGAAGCGAATGCGTGGTGAACATCGACTTGCGGGCCACATCGCGCTTGTCGAGCAAACGGATGGACCCGACGGGCAGTGCCATGTCGGCGGCATCGACCAAAACCAAACGCGGCGGACGCTCGCGCTTGACCTCGATGATGTCATCCTCGGGCGTCTGACCGCCGTCGATGGTGTACCAACCGGCGATAGGCGTGTCCTCCATCTTTTTGGAGAGCACGGGGCCGGCGGCATCGTCGGCGCGCAGCACGCTTCCCGCCGTGAGCACGATACCCGCAAATGGGGCGCCGTTCACACGACCATCCACAACGCGACCCATTACTGCAACCTTCCCGTCAGATACACGCCCGACACATCGCGCACGCGCTCAACCAGATCGCGGAACTTCATCAGAAACGCGACCTGCTGGGCATGCAGGCCAAAGTCGTCGTCGAACACCGAGATGCCGGCCTTGGCCGACCCGCGAAAACCGCGCTCGTCGAGCAGCGTGTCGCAGGCCTCGAGCAGCGACGGCACCGCCGCCTTGTCGAGCTGGCACTCGCCAAAGGAGCGGATGGCCTCGAACTTGGTCTTGGCCTCCCCCTCCGGCAACGCGTCGACGAGCGAATAGAACACATCCACCGACACCGACAGGCGCGGCTCAAAGCAGTCGAGCACGCCGGTGTGGTGGCCCACGGCGAGCGTGTAGTACAGCACGTCGCAGGCCTCCTGGGGAACGTCTTCCTCGGTCTCCACAAACTTACGCGTGAGCTCGTAGAAGACCACCTGGTCGGGCGCATGGTCCAGGCAGGGGTCGGCGACGCCCTCGGCGGCCTCGTCGCTTGCGCGCGAGGCATCGCCAAAAGAGCCGCCGAGCATACCGGGGCCCGCAAAGTAACCAGAGCGGTCCGTGAGCTCCATCTAGTGACCTCCGGCCAGCACCAGATCCTGCAGCGCCGAGTACACCTCGACGCGGCGCGGATCGTCCTGCTTGTCGATGAGCAGTGCCATGGCACCGCGGATATCGCCCTTGGGCGCGCCCTCGAGCGTATCCATAAACTCATTGGCCAGGTCGCGGCCGTAACGGTAGCCGCTCATGGCGCGAGTCTCGCGCTCGATGGCAACGCGCAGCTTGTACGGCACGCCGGGGTGCAGGATATCGGCCTGCTCGCCGGCGGCCTCCACCGTGGTCTCGGCATGGAGCTTTTGATCCAGCAGACCGAGCGCCATGCACTCTATGATTACTGCATAGA